>DASTLG010000067.1:0-7771 GCA_035715245.1 Patescibacteria group bacterium | reverse complement strand
GTATCTGGATCCGTTTTGGACGACGGTTGTTGAACAGAATGGGACAGGGCACGAAGCGGCGCTTATCACGTCTCCGGAAT
Organism: Patescibacteria group bacterium; assembly: GCA_035715245.1. Lineage (GTDB taxonomy): Bacteria > Patescibacteriota > Patescibacteriia > 2-12-FULL-60-25 > 2-12-FULL-60-25 > VGLT01. The sequence continues at coordinate 7,691 of DASTLG010000067.1, read as the reverse complement.
ATGCGATGAAGCGGTTGCTCGCGGCCGGATTTGAAAAAATTTACGATCTCGGTCCCTGTTTTCGGAATGGCGAACCATGGGACGGAACGCATGATCCGGAATTTCTTTTGATTGAATGGTACCGCCGTAATGCAGATACAGAAGCGCTCATGAATGACACGGAAGAGATGATCCGCTTCGTGGCTCGTGCAATTGAAAGTAAGATCGTAACGGATACGTTCCCGAAATTTCGTCGATTAACCGTGCGTGATGCCATGAAACAGTACGCAAATATGGACTTGGACGCTGTTTTGGAGAATCGTGATGCGCTGGCGCGCGTGGCGCGTGAACACCACCAGACGATTTTAGAAACAGATACCTGGGACGATCTCTTTTTTAAGATTTTTCTCTCCGAAGTCGAACCGCATCTCGGCTGGAATGCCGATCATACAAAACTCCAACCGACATTTCTTTATCAGTATCCGCTCTCCATGGCCGCGCTTGCCCGGAAGGATCCGCAAAATCCCGCATATGCCATGCGCGTTGAGCTGTATATCGGAGATTTGGAACTCGCGAATGGATTTGCTGAACTTTCGGATCCGGAAGAACAGCGAAAACGATTTGAGGAAGAACAAGCATTGCGAAAGAATTTAGGAAAGAAGGTTTGGTCCGTGGACGAGCGTTTTCTCGCCTCCTTACCGAATATGGGAAATGCGGCCGGCATCGCCTTTGGCGTGGACCGTCTGGTGATGGTTTTGCTTGGCGCAGATTCGATCAATGATGTTGTGCCGTTTCCGGCCCGGGAACGGTTTATGAGACATGAAAAAGCTCTCCTAAAGGAGAGCGAAGGACGTTAACGCCGAACCATGGCGATAAACGATACGGCCATGAGATCGCAAACAAAATCGTACAGGAAGTGAAGGAGAATGGCCGCAAGTAAACCATACGTGAACATGATCCAGAACAGGAAGAATCCGATCAGCCAGGAATTGATCACACCGACCAGACCTTGATAGGTGTGTCCCTCCCGGAAAAAGGCGTTCGAGGAAATGAGGGCGGCGCCTACGGCCCAGCCGGCCGTATGGAAGAGATACGAATGCAAGTAGCCAAGGCTCAAGAAATCGACGCCAGGGCCGAGCGCGTGAAGGTGGAACCAGGCCGCAAGTCCAAACGTGCAAATGTTGGTGATTCGGACGACCACGATCGCGCCGAGAAAAATCAGCCAGCGAAAACAGATTTCTTCCATCACGCCAGCCCAGGTGCTCAGAATGAGCCCACCGAGGAAGATCTTTCTAAGACGTGATGAGGTACAGACCATCTGAAAATATTTTTCTGTTTTTCGGATTCGACGATACGCCAGAACGGCGCTATTCAGAATAACCGCCCAAAGGAGGAGCGGCCAGCCTGAATTGAACCAATCCGCGATCGATCCCTTTGGCTTCCAGAACTCGAACGCGCCGAATGGAATCAGGGTCGGCCAGAATCCTTTTACCATCAGAACGATCAAAATCGAACCAAAGGCGCTGACAAGGTAATTACGTTCTTTTGTTCTTGGCTGATCCTGTTTCTTCACGTGTTCTTTCTCCTTCTTTTGAAAGATCAAAGAGGGCTAGTGTAACGAGGTTTGGTCTTATTGTCAATCCGGCTTTGGCTAGGATGATTGACGAAATTCGCGTATTCACGCATACTTACGGCGTTATTCATTGTTTTTTCTTATGGCATCGACTTCGGAAATCAAAAAAGGCATTGTGATTCAGGACGCGCAGGGTCTTTGGCTTGTGGTTGATTTTCAGCACGTGAACCCTGGAAAAGGTTCGGCGTTTGTGCGCACACGTATGAAGAACCTACAGACCGGAAAAGTTTTGGAAGTAACGTATAAAACTTCGGAAAGTGTTCAGATTGTGGAAGTGGAACACCGTCGCATGCAGTATCTCTACCATGATGCGACTGGCTATACTTTTATGGATACGAGCACCTATGAACAGGTAACCATGTCAGATGATGAAGTTGGTGATCAAGGCCGGTATTTGCGCGATGGGATGGAAGTCGTGGTGTCAACGTTTGAAGGCCGGCCGGTTTCTCTGGATTTGCCGCGCAAGATGACTTTCAAAGTCGAGCGTACAACGCCTGCTGTCTCTGGAAATACCGTAAGCGGCAATGTGACGAAAGAAGCGGAGCTTGAAGGCGGAATTAAAGTTCAGGTTCCTATTTTTATCAAAGAAGGCGAACAAATTATCGTGAATACCGAGACGGGCGAGTACGTAGAACGGGCGTAAAAAATCAGAAGAAAAATCGTCAAGGACGCGCGTCAATTTTGTTTATGGACAAGAAAGGCGCGTCTGCTATGCTAGAGCCTATGAAAAGAACACAGCTCGGATTTTTGCTGGCCGGATTAGTTCTGATCGGAGCCGGATGCGGTTCAAATTCCTCTCCGGTTGCGAATCAGAAAACGCCGGAGGAGCGCGTGCAGGATATTAAAAATCAGATCGAAACTGACCCGGTTTTAAAGGCGCGCGAAGATGCGGCGCTAAAAATGCGCATTGCGATCAAACAAGGTCAGATTTTAAAAGTCGGTGATGTACAGGATCGGGTAACGTATGCGCAGGGAAGCGTCCGTCTGGTAAAAGTGGGAACGAAAATTTCCCTTGCGCTTTCGGATGATTTTTCTGTGACGACGCAGGACCCGATTACCGTTAAGCTAAGCCGGTATTCAAATCCGCGGAATTCGGCAGAAGTGGAAGCGCGAGGAAGCTTGGGTTTAGGAACACTCACGTATAACAGCGGCGGACAATTAATCGACTTGCCGGCAGGAACGGATGTAAGCGTGTTTCGTTCGGTCGTGTTTTATTCCCCAACGGCGAAGGTTATTTACGCGCTTGCGACGTTTCAGACTTAATAAAAATGAGGGCGAGTGGCGGAATTGGCATACGCATCAGCCTTAGGAGCTGACCTTCGAAAGAAGATGTGGGTTCAACTCCCACCTCGCCCACCAGAATTACCTCTCGTGAATTTTAAAAAATGTGTCTAGATTTTTATTAAATTTGATTCCGCGACTAAACTAATCTTCCGAGTTTGACTTTTATAATTTAATGGAATAAGTTGGCTTGCTCATAAGTCGATTTTTGACCATGGGCACTGCTCAAGGGAAAGGAGCGGGACGTTGGCTAACGACGGAAATGGTCGAACGATTCAAGGGCGGTCAGATGGAGATTCAGAACTCAGACGATGGTTATCTCTATCGCGGCGAAATTGAGACCATCGTGGTCGAGGAGAACGAACTTCGAGTGAAGTTTGCCTGGCTCGCGAAGGGCGAGGGGTTTCCTCCGATACCGCGGAAGTGGGTAAAGGACGATCGCCTCGACTACACGGCAAGCCTTGAGATCTATGCGGCGAGCGATATTGGCCCGAGCGGTCATGATGTTGGCGGCGACAGCCGGATCTGCCTCAGCTCGTTCATGGCCGGCGAGACGGTTATCCTTTATCCGCCCAACGGGAGCAAACTCGACCCTGCCAAGGTCGAAGGACTCCACATCTAACTTTTCTTTAAAAACTCGGCCGAGGCTCCAGGAGCCCGGCTTTTTTATACGAAATTTTCTTTATTTTTTTACTTCCATTTCCAGCCGGATTTTATATACCAGGTAGCGGTATTACTAAGGCGATCAGAAGGCCGGCTAATGCGCTGATTTGTGACGCCATGAATTCGCGCGTTTACCAGATACGCATAGGCTGGACGAAGCAGAAACACGGCCGGATATTGATTTTCAATGGTTTGAGCTAAGCGAACGCGTGCGGTCTCTAGAGCGGTTGTTCCGGTCGCGGACGAAATCGCATCAAGCGCGGTATCGATATCGCGACTCGCTAAGTTCGAGAAATTTAATCCGCGGTTAACGGTGTTTTTACTCGCCCAAAATGGCGAAAGATCTTGATCAGGCGAGAGCAGAATGTTCCAGACGAGCACTTGATAAGACCGGTCATCGAGCGCGGTTCGTAAAAGGTCTTCCGGATTAACCGCTTGGATGGTGACGCGAACACCCAAAAGCGACCATCGGCGCTTAAGATAATCAGCCACTTTCAGCAAATCTGCCTGATCCGGAACGCTGATCGTAAGGGCGAGTTCGGTTGAACTGGCATTTCCCGAATCCGCGGAAGCGGTTTTTGTTTTACTGATTTTATTTGACGCTTTTGAAGCCAGTGTGCGCACCGAGGCGCCATCCTTGAGAACCCAATTTATGGAGGTGAGTAAATTACGCGCTCCCTCTAGATCAGCGGCGGTTCCAGTGGCGTTTGCGTCAAATGGAAACGGTGAGTGTACGGCAGAACTCTCCGGCAGAAGACTCTTTAATTCTTCGGGATCAATAGCAAGCGAGAGCGCTTTACGCATTCGGACATCTTTGAGAACCGGGTCTTTTACATTAAAGAACGCCACGGTTTCTTGAGGCATTTCAAGAGAAATAGTTTGAATGGTTGTGTTCTTTATGTTCGTCGTTTCGCTCCAAGGAATAAAGGCGAGCGCATCTACCTGATGATTACGCAGGGCGGTTTCCGCTTGTGTTTGATCCGCAAAAAATTGGAAATGCCAATCACTGATAAACGGCTGTTTTCCGTAATACTTGGGAAATTTTCTAAGATTATAGGTTAAAATTTCTCCCTTGGAATCGCGCGTGAACGTGGACGCTTTATAGGGTCCGGAGCCAATCGGCTTCAGGTTCGCTTCCGCGAGCATCGCGTTTGCGCCGGAAACGTCTTGCCAAATACGGGCCGGTAAAATACCGAGCGTGAGCAGGCTTAGCGTGTCCGTGGCCGGTTTATCCAGCTGAAACTGAACGGTCTGGTCATCCACGCGAATGGCGGTGATTCCGCGATAGCGGCTCGCGAGCGGACTACGCCAATCCGGATCTTTTACCACTTGGTAAGTAAAAACCACGTCATCGGCTGTTACGGGTTCGCCGTCTTGAAAAAAAGCATCTTTACGGATTTTTACGTCCAACGTCTTTCCGTCAGCAGACCAGGTATAACTTGCGGCCAAATCAGGAATAGGATTGATTTGATCGTCTAAACGGAACAGGCCGGAATAAATCAGACTGCTAATATCTCGATCCACATCATTTAACGGCGCATAAAGCGGATTGATCAATTTTGGCGAGCCAATGACGGCTTCGGTGAGCGTTCCGCCAGATGCGGGAACGGGTTCAAGATGCGGCTGGATCAAAAGAGCCGCTCCGGCGCCTAATCCCGCGAGAAAGATCAAAATGCCAAACCAGAAGACGCGCCATTCTTTTTTTGTGAGAACTCGCCGGAGAAAACGAAATTGTCTCCATGCCGGAGCAAGGGATGCTTTATTCACGGAAAAAACCAGCGCGTGATCGGCGTGGGGCGTTGCACGGAATTCTTGGGAATGTTCCTTACCTTTTTGCCAAAAAAAGATGATCTTCCGCCATTCCCTTTTGCGGGGGAGTTGGTCGTTCATGGCAGATTAGGCGAACATGATGTTCAAAATAGCCACTCCAAAAAACAGGGCCGCGAGGGCAATCGTGACGTAATATAAACTTTTCTCCACGCCGCGTTTAGTACGGAACACGTTCCCTTCACCGCCAAAAGCCGCTCCTAAACCGCTTCCGCGTTGTTGAAGCAGAATAGCGGCCGTGAGAAGAACGGAAAGAATAATGAAGGAAATCGAGAGGATCAGCTGTCTCATATGCGGGATCACGGTATCGTAAAAGCGCTTTTTGGTCAATTCTTTCCCAAAGGCTTTCTGGACCGGTCTTTTTGGATGTTCTTTTAATAAATAGGGCGCCAATTTCCATGGGATTTGTCTCAAGAGGCGGTCTTTTTTATGCAGACATCTTCGAGCTTCTGATGTTTATTTGTGTTACAATGATTTCCATGCGCGTCTTTGGAAGAACGTTTTCTTTTTGGAAAAGCCTCCTCCTGATTTTGCTCATCGCGATGCTTTTTGGGATCGCTTTATTTGTTCGACAAATTTTTATTTATTATCAAGCCATTCGTTCTGGAAAAACAACTCCGTTTCTGGAACAGCGGATTCAATCTTCGTTTAGTAAACTGGTGGCAAATGCAAATGTGAGTGATGCGGATCTTGCGCGGCTCGCCTCGACCACGGGAAATCCATCGCTTGGACATAAGGGCGCGCCGCTCACAATTGTTGAATTTATAGATTTTGGATGTCCATTCAGCCAGCTTTCCGCCATGCCCATGCGTCAGATCATGCAGAAGTTTTCCAAACAGGTTTATTTTGTGGTCCGTGATTTTCCCTTGGATGACCTGCATCCGAACGCGACCAATCTTGCGCTCGCGGCTCGGTGTGCGGGCGCCCAGGGAAAATTCTGGTCGTATCATGATTTATTATTTGCGCATCAGGATAAACAAACGGACGCGGACTTAGAAAATTTTGCAACGCAGACCGGATTGGACCTGGCCGCCTTCCGTTCGTGTTATCAATCCCGTACGTATGAACGCCAAGTTCAGCAGGATCTGGCTGATGGACTCCAAGTCGGGGTTCAGGGAACGCCCACGTTCTTCTTTAACGGCGTTCGGGTTCAGGGCGGATTGGATTTTGAGATGCTTCAGTTTCTTGTAAACCATTTTCTTTCGCTGAATCCGTCAAAATTATGAACGGTTCCCGTTTTATTTCCGCTCTTTTGCTGGTTTGGGTGGCGTTTGGCGTGGCTCTGCCGGCGTCTGCCGCTGATGCGCCGATCTGCTGGTGTTCAATTAATGGTGATTGCAAAAATGCCTCGACCTTGGATCAGCCGGCGCCGACACTCGCAACGGAAAAAGATTGCCAGAACTATTGTGTCAAAAAGGGCGGACGCGCGCTGAATTTTGATCCGCAGAATTATGGAACGCGTACAGGCCCGTACTGCCAGCTTCCAGACGGCGAACCGGTTTTTTGCTGGTGTCTCGGTCCGACGGCTTGCGAGAATCATGCGTTTTATAATGATGACGGAAAAACAAGATTTACGTGCGATAATTCGGGCCAGCCGCCTTCGTGCGCAGCTTTTTGCGCGAGCAAAGGAAAGGGATGGCAGGCGATTCATTGCGATGCAAATTATGTTGACGAGACTGCGTACGATGACGTATGCGCAAAGGCGAACGGCGAGGCTGGTTTAGTGCGGAAAACCATTAAGGCCACACCGCCGGAGACCATTCCGATCGCGATTTCTATAAATGGAGCCACGTCTGTAAAGGATATTTCAGACTACATTGCGCTTGCGTATAAATACAGCATTGGCGTCGCCGTTATTCTCGCCATTATCATGGTGATCTACGGCGGATTCCGTTATTTGCTCGGATCTGCAGCCGGAAGCGTTGAAGCCGGGAAAAAAATCAATTTTGATGCGATCATGGGTATGATCATTGTCCTTGGCGCCTGGCTGATTCTGCATACGGTGAATCCGAATACGCTGACGCTTCGGCCTCCTTCGCTTGCCATTATTCAAGGACTGGATATTCAGACCACGATTAATAAAGTTTGCCATTCAGATAATGACTGCGGAAAATCGGATAATGTCGCTTGTCTTTTGTTTGATCAATCTCAGGGAACATGTACGGATGGATCTGAAGGGTCCATGTGCAGTTGTCGGGCTGGCGGATGCCAACGGGTTAAATGGGCGACGGCCGTACAGCTTGGATTTTTCCGTATGGGAGGCTGGAACAGCTATTCAAATTCAAAAGATGATCCAAATGACTGCACT
>DASTLG010000066.1:0-5375 GCA_035715245.1 Patescibacteria group bacterium | reverse complement strand
TTCTGGCCTCGGTTTCAATGGCAGATTGCCCGGATTTCGCGGTTTGAATTTTTGCATCCATGGCTTTTAATCCCTCGGAAATCTCCTTCCACGTTTGTCCGTAATAAGCGCGCTCCAATACTTTTAATTGACGCTCAAGATCCTCGCGCTGTTCAAGCCGTTTCACTTGGCGCTCAAGCGTCGCAAGCCGCGGACCGATTTCCCGCAAAAGTGCTTCCGTTTGCCCAAGGTTCTTTTTCGATTCGTCTAGCTTATTAATCGCCGACTGACGTTTTAACTGAAAAGGTCTGAGCCCAAACGCTTCATCAAAAAACTCTTTACGTTCAGCCGGACTCGCGACCAGCACCTGATCCACCATTCCCTGCCCGATCACGCTATACGTCCGCTGGCCAATCCCGCACTGTGCGAGCAACATCACAACATCCTGCAAGCGAGCCGCCTGCCGATTCACTTCGTATTCTGATTGCCCGTCCCGATATAAGCGCCGCGTTACCACAATTTCAGACATGTCTACTTCTTCTCGATCATCGTTTTCGATCGTCATGGTCACTTCGGCAAAACCAGACCGCGCCCGCTTTTCCGAGCCAGAAAAAATCACATCTTCAGATTTTTTGCCGCGCAAAAGCTTTAAACTCTGTTCACCCATGACCCAGCGTAAAGCATCCGCCGTATTCGATTTTCCCGATCCATTCGGACCGACAATAGCCGTAATTCCGCGCCGACCGGCTGAATCAGGCATGAATTCAAGAACCGTTTTTTGAGCAAAGGTCTTAAATCCCTGTAATTCCAGGCGTTTGAGATACATAAACGCCAATTATGGTAGCAGGCTAAGCCTGGTTACGGAAGCGGATAAACAACCGACTTTCAAAGAAAAACCTCTTGATCAAAAACGCATTTTCTGCTAAAGGAACGTACGAGGAGGCGAAATGGCCGAGTCGAAATCAATTACGAGGTCGCTCCTTCACATCTATCCGCACTTTTTCGAAAAACATGCGTTTCAAAAAATCGAAACGATCTTGAGGATTTTCTTCAGAATTTCCATTTATCGCTCTGGTCGCTATGATTGGGATAATAGAACACGCCAATGCTTTGAACTGCGGCATCGTCGCCGTATTATCTGGGAAGGAATCCAGTTCCAGGAAAAGTCGACCAATTTCGATCGCCTGATCCGGTATTATCCTGATCCAGCAAAACACCCGCCCCTTATCATTCAGTTCAATTTTGACACGAATGCATTTAGGATCTCTTCAAACTGTCGGGAAATCCCAGGTCTGAACCATGTCCTGCACTTCTGCGGGCGCAACGATCTTCGTCCGGAAGACATTATCTACGCGATCCAACAAGTCTATCGCCATTTTCTCATCGGCAGATAACCCGAATGCGTCTCTTCCGCCAATATCGGCGGTTTTTTTAAACACCCACAGAATCCATTGACAAAACGAAAGAAGATGCTAATCTAGCTCCTTCGCCTCACGATAAGGAGAAACACATGCCCATTCGCATCCCGCTTCCGATGGTTGGCAAACGTCTTTTCGCGGACGGCACCGGACCCAAAGGCACTCACAGATTCAACCACATCTCCTATGCCGACCGGGCAAACAAGAAACACTGGATTGAGGTAGAAGAGATCAAGCCCGGCCTGTACGAGATCGTCGGCAACAGCCTCACCCGTCCTCGCGAATGGGACGAACGAGACACAGATCTTGGCCTCTCGCAGTGGGACGACGAGGTAAGAAATCTCGATACCGAAAGCGAAAGCTTCGACTGTTACGGAATCTCGGCGCACCTAGCATGGGACGAGGTGGAAATCTTTTTCCCGCGGGGGAGCGGGAACCTGAATACGCCCTGGCAAATCAAGGCGCCGTCCGTGGAACGTATTCGGCAAGCGCTCAATCACATCGCTTTCTGCGTCTGGCATTACCAGGACATCTGACCTCACGCTCCCTCCGTCCGCGAACGGAGGAGTTTTATTTCTAGACAATTCTCCTGTTTCGTTTTACAAATAACAGCAAACCAAATTCCTTCAGGCACGACGATGACAGGACCGTGTTGTTCTCTATTCTTATAAATTTTTATGTCTTTACGCGTTGAAGCCGGCTTTGAACACCTAAAGGATGCATTAGCAGAAACATTTGCTAAAGATATTGAATTCCTGCCCGGCGTTCTTGTTACGGTCCTTGCCGCAAAGGTGACGGCTAATACCGCACAGGCACGAATCACCCTTTCCGTTTTTCCTGAATCGGCTGAATCAGAAATAAAAGGAATTCTGGCTGACATGGACCATGAAATAAAAAACGGGTTAGCGAAACGATTACGTCTTCGGCGAATTCCTGACCTGCATTACGTATTTGACGATATGCCGGCCCATGTCTCAGACATTGATGAGACCGTTCGGATCCTCAAAGAAAAAGGCGAAATCCAGGAGCCTTGACCAAGACAAAAAACGAAGATAAGCTGACGAATTCATGATTTCTGATGCCGCCTTATTCGCCAGAGCCCAAGAAGCGATCAAAAAAGCGAATCGCATCCTTTTGATTTCTGACCGGAATCCTGACGGAGACAGCGTGGGCGCGACCACGGCATTTTTTGATTGGCTGAAAGGGTGGAAACAGGAAATCGAGCTTTATTCGCCGGCGGCATTGCCAAAGCGCCTGCTTTACTTGGATCACGCATATTCATTCACGACCGACCCGGCTGTCCTTCAGTATCCGCACGACCTGATCATTACATTTGACAGCAGCTCTTTAGAACAGACCGGCCTTGCTCCAATCATCGAAAAAATTCCAAAGGGCTACACGCTCATCGCGTTCGATCATCACGCGACTAATACACGATTCGCCGATATCAATATTGTATTTACGGACGCAACCGCCACATGCGAAGTTATCCATCGTTTTTTTGAAGCCAATAAAATTCCCCTCTCATCAGCCATGGCGACATCGCTTTTAGCCGGCCTTACATTCGACACGACCTTTTTTTCAAATTCCGCAACAACCGCCCGATCTTTGGAAATCGCGGGAATCCTATTATCTCAAGGCGCCCGCCTTTCGGATGTCATCAAGCACGGAGCAAAAAACAAAAGCGTACCAGCGTTGCGCCTTTGGGGATTGGCGCTCAGCCGCATCCAGAAAAACGAACGCTTGGATTTAGCTTTGACGTATTTTCTTCAAAAAGATCTGGAAGGCATTCCGGAAGCTGAAGAATTAATTTCCGGCATGTCGAATTTTCTCTCCGGCATTTGCGGAGGAGCAGATGCCGTCCTCGTCCTCTCTGAGCGCGCCGATGGAACCGTACGCGGATCCATGCGGAGTTTAACCAGAGATGTTTCAAAAATCGCGAAGCTCCTTGGAGGCGGCGGACATAAAAAAGCGGCTGGATTTTCTATTCCAGGAAAAATCGAGGTTCTTGATGGACAGGTAAAGATTGTGCCGGCAGTTTAGAAATTCAACCGAATTTTGTGATTAGCACTCAATACATTTGACTGCTAATTCTAGACTGGTATAATAAAACTCTTATGAAAAATCCTTACGAAATTTCCAATATCCGTCTGGACAACAATTATCTGATTCCGACGGTCATCGAAAAGAGCACCATGGGTGAACGCGCCTATGACATTTATTCGCGTCTGCTAAAAGATCGTATTATCATGCTCGGCTCCCCCATTGATGATGATGTCGCGAATGTCATTGTGGCCCAACTTCTTTTTTTGGAGAGTCAGGATAAAACGCGCGACATTAAACTTTACATCAATTCTCCAGGCGGTTCAGTAACAGCTGGTTTGGCTATTTATGATGCCATGCAGTATGTAAAACCGGACGTTTCCACTATTTGCATCGGCATGGCCGCGTCGATGGGATCTGTTCTTTTGGCCGGCGGAGCAAAAAATAAACGGTTTGCCTTACCGAATTCCGAAGTCATGATCCATCAGGTGCTTGGCGGATTTCAAGGACAAGCCACAGATATCAAAATTCATGCTGAACGCATTTTAAAAACACGCGATCAATTAAATAAAATCCTTGCAAAGCACACAACTCAGCCGCTCAAACGCATTGAACAAGATACAGAACGCGACTTTTTCATGGATGCGAAAGCGGCCATGGAATACGGACTCATTGATAAAGTTATTACCCAAGCATAAGAAAAAAACCGCCGAGCTTCGGCGGTTTTTTAGCTGTTTTTTTGCTGTTATTTATAAGCCAGCCGCAATTCTATTCCTGTGTAAAAATATTTCAGAATTTCATCGTAGCGATGTCCATCGTTTGCCATGCCGAGCGCGCCGGTTGCGGAGAGCCCAACCCCGTGACCCCAAAGCGTTCGCCCCTGATCCCACGGAACCGGAACAGAGACAAGCCACGGATACGGCCCACCGCCCCAAACTTCAGTCCATGATCGCGTTCGGCCGTCTGAGCGGGAATAATATGGTGTGATGGCAAGCTGTCCATTATACGTCACAATTTGTCCTCGTGTGGCGTCAACAGCGGCGACGACATTTGGATCACGCAATTCCGCTCCATATCCGCGATAGACCTGATCATATGTCGCGTCGACCGTATAGGATTCATCCGCGTGCTTTGTTCCGCGCTGAACATGATACATGGCATAGGTACGCGCCGCGGTCAGCAGAGTTTTTTGGAATTCGTACGGACTTGAATTCGAGGTTTCCCCAATCCCCTTTAAATAGAACTCGATTGGCAATTCGTTTATCACCCAAACACTATCTGTCGAAGGCGTATAGCGCAATTCAAGCTGACCGCGGAACGTATTGTCATTTGCACCCGGCAACCAAGAAACGGGCCGCGAAAAATCCGCAATCTCAATAGCCGAAGTTCCGTCATCTGCGCGAAATTCATACACATCCGTTGATTGCCCGGTGCAATTTGCTCCTGAAAGCTTGTACACCTTATAAGCACGGTCGAATAAAACCGTCGCTGAATCGCCGACATTAAGATGACAGACCGAGGCGCCATTCGATTGATAGACTGTTACCGGCGCATATTTTGCCCGGAACACGGACTGATTATCCGTTGTTTTATAAAGACCTACGCGGATGATCGGCTCTGCCGGTAAAGAAGAAAGATCACCATTTAGAGGAATAAGATTGAGCGGAGGCGCTGATGGAGTAGTTGGAATAGACGAAAGGTTCGGAGGGATATATCCGTCAGCCGTTACGGTGATCGGAATATCAATGAGCCCGCCGGCAACCGGTTGATTATCCGCTTGTAATTCAAAACTCGCTGTATACACGCCGCGTTTTGCCGGCGCTTTTATTTTAAACGTGAGAAAACTAAGCTCGCCCGGCTTCGTTGCGCCTTGTGCTTTAACCGGAAAAGCCGGATCCTGCCAGGAATCATCACGAACCGAAGAAAGCCCGCCTT
>DASTLG010000065.1:0-3007 GCA_035715245.1 Patescibacteria group bacterium | reverse complement strand
ACTCTCCCGTTCCGTTTTCTTTTTTTGAATTGAATGTCAGCTGTCCAAATCTGCTGAGCCCAGTTGATTTTTATGAACCGGCGCATCTTTCCGAATTGCTGACGCGGATTTTGTCTGGCGGCCTCCAGAAACCGTTATTTATAAAAATGCCGATTTCTGAATCCGACCATCAAACCAGATTGATGCTGGATGTTATTGTCAGATTTCCGGTCGCTGGAATTATTTTTGGGAATTTACAGAAAAATCGGCAAGACCCGGCCCTTGTCCCGGAAGAAGTTACTCAGGCGGGGAAGGGGCATTTTAGCGGTAAACCGACTGAACAGCGATCGAATGAATTGATCGCGCTTGCGTATAGAGAATATGGACACCGGCTGACCATTATTGGATGCGGCGGTATTTTTTCCGCAGAGGATGCGTATAAAAAAATTTCTGCTGGCGCGAGTTTAGTCCAGCTTATCACCGGCATGGTGTATGAAGGTCCTCAACTTATTGGGGAAATTAATTCGGGATTAGTACGCTTGCTTAAACGCGACGGGTTTGTCTCGATTCGCGAAGCGATTGGCAAAGACAGCTGTCTGCCGAAAAAATAATTTTACCGATGCGGCAAAGAGGCAATCCGCTTTAGAAAAAACGGCCTTTTTTTCGTTCCGTTCAGCTTGACCGGAGTAAGGGCGATGTTACGGTGAATTTACTAATTCTTAATTCTGGAGCCCTATGGAGCAACAACACAGCAGAGAACCGGGCGAGGAACGCAACAAGCGCGGCCTGGCATCAGCAGATGAGGAGACACGATCACGAGTGGCTCACCTAGGCGGAGAGGCTGTGAGTCGGAATCGCGAACATATGGCCGCCATTGGACGAAAAGGCGGCGAAAAAGTAAGTCGAGACCGCATGCACATGGCCGAGATCGGCAAACGCGGAGGAAAAGCGAGCCATAAATACGATGTCTAGCCCTATTTCTTTACGATCAAAGACACAGGCGGTCCTGTGTCTTTAGGTTAGATGGAGACGTGATTTTTTTCTGTGGCGATAGCGAATAAAAAACCAGCCGTAAACCAGAAGAAGCGCAGAATAATTTACAATCATAAACCACGGGGTCGCCCACGAAATTCCATATCGAAACTTCCAGGCGGAAACAGGCCAAAAAATCGGTGTCGGATAAAACTGGTAAGAGTGTGTTGGGATATCGATCAAAATATGAAATAGCCACCCGAGCATTTCCCAGACAGGACGGCAAAAAATAATCATCGAAATTCCGAAAATAATGGTAAAGACAATGAGGCTATGACTCATGGAATACAGAACGGCTGTTGATTGAAAGATGGATGGGATCTGCTGGGCGGCTGGTTCAGCATGCTGAATTCGAAAGCTGGAAAAATCAAGTTTACCAAGAATAATCATGGCGAATGTCCAAACAAAAGGAATGAAAAATGCAAATAAATCCGGAAAAATACCCCAAAACGTCGCACGCCAGATTTGGATTTGATGAAAACGAGGAAGTTTTTCTTTCATGGTTCGGCTAAGCGCGGCTGTCCAGAGGCCGTGAGCAAAGATATCCATACGTCTCTATTATGATGCGGCCAAAAGAAAAATCAATTTAAAAAACCAGCCTGGTAAAAAGCTGGTTTTTTTAATCGAGTTTATTTCTGGGAAGAAATCGTCTTTCGCACGCCCTGCAGAGTCTGGAGAGCGGCGGCAACAGCGGATTTCCATGCGTCCATGGTGGATTTCTCGGCCGCTACCCGCGTTGCCTGAGCGCTCTTTACGGCTGATGAATAATCATTAAGTGCGGTTTTAATTGTTGATTGAAAAGCGGTTCGTGCTGAGGTGATCGCGGCTTGGAATGTCTGATTTGCCGCCTTTCGATCTGCCGCAGTCCCGGTGCATCGTGTTTTCCATGAGGCGAGCGCCGTATCTATGGCATTACGTCGAGCGGTAATAGCCGCATCAATAGCCTGACGCCGCGCTGTGAGTGCAGCTTCCTGAGCTGATCGGAACGCCTCGCGTGCGGCATCCATGGCTGAAATTCGAGTCTGAAAGGCCGCATTCACAGCTGTGTAATAGGCGGTGATGGCATCCTTTAATGTCTGGTTATTCTGGTTTCTTAACAATCGGGCTTGCTCATTCGCTAACCGTTTTGCTTCTGCCGCACTTCGATTTGCAGAAAGTTTTGCATCATTTGCCGCGCGCAAAGCCGCGAGTTTCGCGTCGTACTCTGCGCGAACCTGCTGAAGTTTTGCATCCGCGTTTGCACGCGCTTTTTCTAAATTCGCAACATATTCCGCAGTCCGCGCATTGCAGGCAATCGCCGGAGTGGGCGATGTTGAAGCAGTTGTTGGTGGCGCGTCGTCTGCGAAAACCGCGAACGGCGTCAAAAGGGTAGCACCGAGAGCGGCGCCGGCGATGAGTGAAGAAAAACGAATCTTTCTCATAAAGCATGGTTAAAAATAAAATCTCCCCTGGCTTATTATAGAGGCGTATCTTGAAATTGTTACAGATGTGCTTTATGTCCGTGATAAAATACATTCGCCTATGAATACGGTGATTTTCTTTGCCGCAAAGTACCTGTTTCTCGTGATTATTCTTCTTCTCCTTGTGTTTTTGATTCGGCTCGATAAAGACAGCCGGCGCAAAGCCGTCCTCTTTAGTCTTCTTTATTTGCCGGTCGCCTTTATCCTCTCAAGAATTGCCGGACGGTTATTCTATGATCCGCGGCCGTTCGTAAGCGGCGGATTTACACCGATTATTTCCCATGCGGCCGACAATGGATTTCCGTCTGATCATGCCCTCCTGGCCTTTGCGCTGGCAACGATTGCCTTTACGTTCAATAAAAAATGGGGGATCGGATTGCTTTTACTTGCCGTTTTGGTTGCGATGGGTCGTGTATTTAGCGGCGTGCATTCGACGATCGATGTTGTTGGAAGCGCGGGGATTGATATTCTTGCCGCCATGATTATTTCTCCGATTTTTCGGATCATCTGGAAACGGATAAAAAAGAGCGAAGCGG
>DASTLG010000064.1:0-2765 GCA_035715245.1 Patescibacteria group bacterium | reverse complement strand
GTGATTCGGGAAGTTGGAAAAGCGTCACTCATCGCCGGTCTTGGTCAGATGCTGTTTACGTCCGACATTGGAACGGCGCTGGCGCTCCAATTTCATTTTTCGCTGGTCACCTCGATTTGCCTTGGGATTGCCTTTGCGTTCAGCAGTACGATCATTGTTTCCAAAATGCTCGCAGATAAGCAGGATTTGGCAAGACTGTATGGAAAAATCGCGATTGGCATGCTTTTAGTCCAGGATGTGATCGCGGTTTTTCTGCTCATCGCCCTTTCTTCGTGGCAAACACATGTTTCGCTTTCCAGCGCGTTTCTTCTGATGATCTTGAAAGGTTTGTTTGCGATCGGCGTTGTGTTTTTTATTGGATTCTTTTTACTGCCGAGTCTTTCAAAACAATTTGCCGCTTCCCAAGAGTTCTTATTTTTGTTTGCCATTGGCTGGGGATTGGGAATCGCGGCCTTGTTTCAAGGATTAGGATTTACGGCGGAAATCGGCGCGCTCGTGGCTGGCATCTCCTTGGCGGCTTCGCCGTATCATTACGAGATCAGTTCCAAAATGAAAATGCTGAGGGATTTTTTCCTCGTGCTCTTTTTTGTCTTGCTTGGAGCCCAGCTTTCATTCGTTTCTGTAGCGGAAATTTGGAAACCAGCGCTTATTTTTTCGGCATTTATTCTGATTGCTGATCCGCTGATCGTCATGATTTTGATGGGAGCCATGGGGTATAACAAGAAAACCGGCTTTATGACGGCGCTCACGGTTACGCAGATTAGCGAATTTTCCTTGCTGTTTATCCTCTTTGCCATTCGGATCAATCTTCTGCCGGATTCCATGCTGACGCTCGTAACGCTGGTTGGATTGATTACGATCGGTATTTCTGCCTACCTGATGCGCTACGCAGAAGGACTCTACCGGTTTCTCGCGCCTGCGCTTTCGCTCTTTGAGCGAAGTGATGTGAAATCTGAACGGACCAAAACAGAGCGGTTTGATGCGGTGTTGTTCGGCTATCATCGCGTAGGTTCGGATTTTTTGCCGTCCATGCAAAAACTTAAGCAATCATATTTAGTCGTGGATTTTGATCCGGATGTAATCCGTAATTTGGAAGCGAAAAATATCCCATGTCGTTATGGCGACGCAGAGGATGATGCGTTTCTTGATGAACTGCATTTTTCGCATCTGCAGATGCTTGTCTCGACCATTCCGGATTTTGAGACAAATGCTTCGCTGATCGATAAATTGCGCAAACGAAACCGAAAGGCCGTCGCGATTGTGATCGCACATACCGTGGAGGAAGCAATGCCGCTCTATGACGCCGGTGCGACGTATGTGATTATGCCGCATTTCCTTGGCGGAAATTATGCGTCGCTCCTTCTCCAAAAATTCGGGCTTAATGCGAAAAAATTTGAGCAAGAACGCGCTCAGCATATGAGGCATTTGCTTTTGAAAACAAAGGTGAATTCGCCGCTTGCGAAAGCTCATCAGGCAGAGTATTCTTAGAGCGTTATAAGGCCGATAGGTGAGTCGCATCCTACCTGCCTTTTCTTGCATGGCTCGCATTATTTCGATCGTGAACCAAAAAGGAGGCGTGGGAAAAACCACGACGGCTATTAATGTCGGAGCGTATCTCGCGCAAATGGGAAAATTCGTCCTGATTGTCGACATGGATCCGCAGGCGAATGCGACCTCTGGGATTGGGATCGATCATCGCGGTTTGGAGCGAGGTGTGTATGAGGCGATGCTTGGGCAAGCGCCGATAAAGGACATTGTTCAAAAAACCGGACATGAAGGACTGCACGTGGTTCCTGCCACAACGGCGCTTGCTGGGTTAAATATCGAATTAGTCGACATGGATCGCCGCGAATTTAAATTGCGCGACGCGCTCATGGAAGTTCGGAATGATTATGATTTTATTCTGATTGACTGCCCGCCGACCCTTGGTTTGATTACCTTAAATGGCATGGTTGCTGGAGATGAAATTTTGATTCCGGTCCAGGCCGAATATTATGCGCTTGAAGGATTGGGACAGCTGCTGGAAACGGTCCAGCTGATTCAGGAACGGATTCGGCCGGAAGTTGATGTGCTCGGAGCCGTCATCACCATGTACGATAGCCGCACGAAACTTTCCGACGATGTTCTGCATGAGCTCTATAAATATTTCCCAAATAATATATTCCGATCCGTGATACCGCGGAATGTCCGTCTGGCAGAAGCGCCATCGTTTGGCCGAACGATTGCGCACTTTGATCCGGGATCAAAAGGAGCGCGAGCCTATGAGCGTCTGGCGCGTGAAATTGTGGAGCGTGACGGCCAGGGATTCCGGATAAAAGTTATTTAATTTTTATGATCATTGGACGTCAATCAGGATTAGGGCGCGGTTTAGGCGCACTTATTCCGCCAAACCGGGCGTCAGGACCTTCATCATCCGGCGCGTCAAGTACCGGAGCGACTTCGGATACCGCCTCGGTTCATTCTTCGGATGTGCGAGGAGATGTGAACCTGGCCGATCAAGGACCAAGGGAGCTTGAAATACGCGAGCCGGGAAAACATGTCCTGGAAATTCCGATCCAGGATATTGAACGGAATCCGCACCAGCCGCGCATTCATTTTGATCACACACAGCTTGAAGATTTGATTTCTAGCATTAAAGAGCACGGGATTATTCAGCCGCTTGTCGTTACGGAACTTGAAAACGGAAAATATCAGCTGATTGCCGGAGAGCGCCGTTTGCGTGCGGCGTTGATTGCAGGATTGCAAACGGTTCCGGCTGTGGTGCG
>DASTLG010000063.1:0-8693 GCA_035715245.1 Patescibacteria group bacterium | reverse complement strand
AGAACATTTTTGAGGCGGTTTTTAGCCGGACATGAATTTCTAGACCGATGATGGGAATAAGCATAATTGCGTAACAGCATAGCTAAAATAAGCCAAAAGTCAAAAAAAGAGGCCGTTCAAAATAACGGATGTCCTGCGTCGGTTGAGTGAACTCATCCGCTCGACGGTTATGAACGTGTTGATTTTAGGTAATGGAAAATTTTTACTTCAAGCAAGATAATGAGCGGGACGAAGATGAGCTGACCGATTCCTTCGAGGGCCGCGCGAATTCCGTAGATCAGCGGATTTAGGGTGGTTGTTTCATTCAAAAGCAGATCAAGTTTCGCACCGCCTGCTACTACGCCGACAAAACTTGCAAGCACCGCCATAACCGCTGTGAATAGGACGAAGAAAAGAAATTCGGGAATGATAATTCTCCAAAAGGTCTGCCACCAGCGGCCTTTGACGAGCGTTGCAGAAGCGGCAAGAGCCTGAATGCCGCCTCGGCCATCCTCTAAGAACGCATATGGCCAAAATTTAAACAGAATCAGCAGCCAAATTCCTGGAAGGACAAAAAGGATGAATCCGCCAAGTGTGGCAAGTGAGTCAAGAATCGCAATCCAAAAAAAAGATAAGAGAACGGCCCCGGCAAATTGTTTTTCATTTTTCGGCGGTTCTTTTCCCTGGTCTTTTGCTAAGAGCCAGACGGAAAGCCGAACCGTTGTCCATAAAAGAAAAACAAAATTGACGGCAGATCCGATGACGATGGCGGCAGAATAAAAGGACGGGAAAAATTGAGCAATCAACGTGAGAATTAAAAAGATCGCCGGCCCGGCCAAAAACCATGCCGAAATAGGTAACGAGGGATTCCAGTGTTTTTTATAATCATTCCAGGTTTCGCTGATGAGATCGTGAATATGGGGAAGGGGCATAAAAACATCAAAAATTAATCAAAGGATTTTACCTTTGACGAAAACACAAATGACGAAGGAAAGATTCAAAATCATTCCGTGCTTATTATAACTTTTTTTATTCGTTCTGTCAGATGTTTTATCATGAAAGACCGGCGATTGGCCGGCCTTTTTGATTAGTGAACGGATTTCATCGAGTGGAACAACTTTGCTTGGGAGATGATGAAATACGGAAGGAGAAACGTGTTTACAAGATAGGGGATGAGGAAGAGACCAAAAGCCGCAATTGGAAGAATGGTTAAACCGATTGCAAGTGTGACTTGAATATGGAATACGGCGAAAACTCCCATGGTAATCATGCTGATGATAAAGATGAGTAACACAACGAGAACTAACGTGATCAGTGCAAAAATGAGTCCAGGAACAAATTGCCGCCAAAAGGTCTGCCACCAGCGGCCCTTTACTAATTTTGCAGAGGCAACGAGAGCGGCGCGGCCGTGAAGATCATCTTCTATAAGGCTTTGCATGGAGAAGGAGAAAAGATTGGAGAGATAAATGCCTGGAATGAGGTAAACCAAAAATCCGATGGCGATGGCGAGGAATTCCTGCCCTTGCGAAATTCCTGACGGGTACAGAATCCATCCAACGAGAAATCCGATGAACATTGGGATGAGCTGGACAAAAACCAATAGAATGAGAATCCAGAGCATGGGGCCAAATAAATTCCAGTTCCAGGACGGAATTTTTGCCTGTGCGTCATGATCGCGTTCCAAGGTGAAAGCGATCAAGCGGATTGTTGTCATGAGGCTGATCACGATATTCGCGACCCCGAAAACTAGCAGGACGACAAAAAGCGCGAGGATGATGATAGCGACCGACTTTTCACTTTCATTCGCGCCGAAGGTGATTCCATACTGGATTGCTTGTCGGACTCCGCTCAGAACCGGAATAAGGAGCCACCAGGCGGAAATGCGGACGACGCGCGTCCAGTCCCGCGTAAATTGGCGCCAGCTTTTAACGAGCAGATCTCGAATCGAGATAAGAGCATGAGCCATAAAATAAAATAAGGAAAGTAAGACATCCTTAGTTTAGCCCAATTCTTTATTTTAGGCGAGCGTCGGGGCGTTCGGGAAAAAGCGCCCAAGTTCCGCGAGTACAGATTCTTGAACCTGATCAGGCGCTCGCGCCGCGTTAATTTCAATAATGGGAGTTCCGGCATTTTGATACGGCGCAAGAACCGATGGATCTCGATAGCGGGCGGCGAGCTGTTCTTGGAAGCTCATGGTTTCGAAAATATGACCGTCCTTCTTATCTAGACGTCCGGCAATCCTCTGCATGGCTTCTTCCGGCGCAAGCCGTAAAAGCAGAAGAAGATCAGGGGGCCGTGATAATTCTATTTTGTTTCCTTCGAGCGACATGAGCCAGTCTTGCGTAACACGAGAATCTTGGAGTGGCTGATAGGCGAGCGAGGTAATAAGTCCGCGATCCTGAATAACCCAGCGGTTCGGTTTTGCTTCAAGCCACGGAATGATGACGCGAGAAAAAAGGACGAGGCGGTCGAGCGCATAGGCGTAGGCAGAAATATAGCCGTCCGCCGCGAAGGAGACATTTTTTTGGACGAGATGCTTTCGGATAGCGGAACCGATCCAGCAATGGGTCGGTTCGGCGGAAAGTAGAACATCCGCTTCCTGAAGAAGGGGGTCGGTTGCTTCGGGAAGATCGTGTGTCGTCTGCATGAAATTCACCAAATCGAACACGCGAAGTCCCTGCTGTTCCAAATGGTTAGAGATGGCGCGGATGACCGTTGATTTTCCAGCGCCGTCGAGAGCATCGATTACGATTAATTTTCCATGCATAAAAGAACCGTGTAATTAAATACCACGCGGTTTGGCACCGAGAGTAGAGACTGTTGCCTCATTTCCGCGCATGTCGACATTGATGAATTTGGCTAAGAATGGGTGAGTTTCATCAAGTGTCCGCCAGAGTTCCTGCGCGATTTTTCGGTAGCTTGGATGTCCTTTAATGCCGGACCGGAGTTCAATGAAATGAAATAATTCGCGCAAATTCCAGGTGACCAAAAGTCGGCGTCGATACGCCATGGGAACGGCATATTCTGCTTCATTCGTTAACCCGTGCACGATCATGGCTTCATATACGCGCGCCGCTTCCTGCATGACTTGAATGAATTGATTCTGATATCCAAGGGTTTCAATTTCTTCCGGCATTCCATATCCGAGGTGAACCGAAAGCGGCTGATTGGTCTGTGTGCACATGCGATGCCGCTGGATATCGCGCCAGGCTCCGTAATCCATTACGATTTCGTGCTGAAAAACAGCGTGCTCGAATTCACGTAAAACCGCTTCATGAGCTCCTCGTTTTATGAGAGAGGTGGTGATGACCTGCTCGCAGAGCTCGTGATCTGTTTTTATTCGGTCAAAAATTTCCGCGTACGGAACGTGCGAAACGCGAGTGAGGAGAGCGGCCGCGATGCGCACTTCGGCGAAAGCGTCATCTTGAACAAGCGTCACGGATCGAGCGATTGTTGTAGGACCGTGTGTCTGATTGGGGTTTTTAAATAGAGATGCTGCGATCTCTTGCAGATTGGCCGGTGTTTCTTGAAGGTAGGATTTTGGTTCTGCGTATTTGAGAAGCGTCGGATGCGGACGTTCCTGTAAAGCGAGATCTGGATTCATTTCCGGTTCGCCTTTTAAGACATTGCGTAATTCTGTGCCGATCGCACGCACCTCTTCGAGCGGATGTGAAAGACATTTGGAAATAACATGACCCCAAACCCGCGCATTCGCGGTCATGCCGAGCGATGATAAGGAAGCGGCAGGGAGAAGACAACGGACGACGTCGAGCGCACGGGCTTTGGTTTGTGCTTCGTAGGCTTTTTCGGTCAGGTCTGCGGTTTTTGGAAATCGGTTCCGCATCAGATCAGCCATGCGCGGAAACAATTCTTCATACAAGTCGTACAAATGTTTCAAAAGGAGCTGATACGTGTCGGCGATTGGTGAAAACCGGATTGTATCCGGAACGAACGCTCGTTCGCGTGAGAATACCTGATATCTTGAGCTTTTTTCCGTAAATGAGGCGAGTCGAGTGTCTTCCAAAACTTTAATCGCCACTTGGGAAATATTTTCAATTCCCACGGAACTCACGGCGTGCTCGGCGACTGACCCGTGACCATAACCAACCACCCATTTTTCATGAAATTCCGCTGCTTTTTCTAAAGTAACATCGTCGATATTTTGATCAAATGGTGTTTCGGTTCGAGAACATTTTGCGATCGCGACAGCGATTACCTCGGGAGTCGGATGCAGTTCTTCTTGCGTTCCGTCTTCGCGCATAACCTTTAACCGGTTCATCCAGTAAATGCGGCGTTGGGAAGGATTCGCTGGAACGAGAATTTTTGCCTTGGCTGGCTTGCTGATCGCGGAGAACATAAAAGATGCCATGACTTTGGCATGTGCGCGGAAGGAAAAAAAGACCACCCATGGCGGCCTGTCAATTCCCGGGTGTGGATTATTTCTTTACCGGCTGAAACCCGAGTTCTTTCATGAGGTTATGGATCTCTGTTTCAAAGGCTTCACGCGTTTTATCATTCGGAATTGTGCGCCAGGCGCGTGCCATGACCCCCGGAATGGTTACTTCTGTTGGCGCGTGCTCTTCTTCCAAAAACTGTTCCCAGGTCATGTTTTGCTCATTGGCTTTTTCCCCGCGTGAAATCATCCGTTCGTAGCGCAATCGCGCCGGTACATCGATTGCGATCATTTTGAATTCCGGCAATGGTTCAAGAGCGACGATATCCTCCATACGTCTGATGCCGTCTACGATCACGATATCGCTCGCAGATTGAACCGCATCTTTTGAAATCGTATATGAAAGGACGTCTTCGCCAAAGAATTTTCGTACCATTTCTGAGGCTTTAATAAAGTTTTCCCGTGATTTTTCGAGCGAAAGGCGGTTCAGAATATCTCCAAGGATCCCGCTGAATCGAAAATAATCAGCGCCATATTGCTCGCGCAGGAGATCGGCGGCTGTTCCTTTGCCGCACCCGGCTTGACCCACGAATCCAAGAATCAGTTTTGGCATACAGGCGCCATTAGAGCACAGGGGACTGTAAAATTCAAAACTTCGGGAACAAAAAAACCGCGCAAGAGCGCGGAGCAGGAATTATACTAACGGCAATCCATTCAGGAGCGTATTGAGTTTGGTTTTGAGCTCAGGTCCCCAGTCATTGAATTCATCTGGTTCGAGTGCCTTGATGGCGGCAACGAACTCCGGCTTATCAAGATCCGGAATAGCAAGCCGAAGATCTAATTCGATGAAAAAGTCCAGGAGGGCAGAGACCGAATGCCGCATCTCATTCGTGGCGTCGCCTTCTTCCAGGTGTTCGCGCAGATCTTGAAGTTTTTGGATGAGAAGAGCGTGCGGCTTCTCTCCGGGAGTCCAGGCGAGATCGTACATCGTTTTATCTAACAGAGCACGTGTTTTTTCCGACCAGAGCGGACTTGAAGGATCCAGCTTTTCAAAAATATAGAACAGATCTGTGCCGCGATTATCCTTCTTTGGGATCATGGCGGAGTTAAGGATCGTCGCAAGCGCATCCGCATTAAAGCGAAGTTCGAAGATTCTTCGCTTCTTTTCTTCTGAATAGCGAGTTCCGGATAATTTTACGAGCTCCTCATGAATTGTGAAGAGCTGGTCGAGAATGGTTTGTAGCAGCGGGAATTTTCGTTCGGCCATGGGTATCTCCTGGGAAAGAGCGCGGCCAGTGAATCGTATTTTGTTAAACATGTCAATCGTTTTTAGAATTTTAGGTAATTAAAAAACCGGCCAAGATCGGCCGGGGAGCTCACAGACTCATTGCTTCAATAAGTGAGCGGAATTTTGTTGATTCTTCTTCTCGCCAGCGTGCCTCACTCGTGCCGAGAGTGGCGAGGAGTCGCGGCTTTGCCATGATTTTTACGGATGATGGGAGACGCGTTTTGGACATGACCTCTTCGATGCAGGCCAGGCCGAGAGCGGTTTGTCTCTGGGCTTTCTCCAATCTAGCCCAATCAGTCTGTCCGAAATAGGTACGAGCCAAGATACGTTCTTGCGCCGCTTCGTCGAGCGCATCGAGATAGATTTTTAGTTCACGATAGCGAGCGAGCTCGAGCTTTTCTTTGAGGTGTGTCAAAGCCTCGAGACATGCCGTGTTCCACGGATGTGTTTCGTCTGATTGCGAAATTTTTTCTGTGAGCACGATCAATTGATCGAGTTCATTATCGTCGAAAAGGTCTTTGGGATCGAGTGCCTCAAGAACGAGGAGGATGAGGTGATCGCCGGATTGACCTGATCTGATTTCTTCGACCGCACCGAGAATTTCGCGGATTTTGTGCACGGTTTCCTCCTTGCCTGGCAGATAATCCTTTAGAACGACATCTGTCAAGCTTTGAACCATTTTGCTAATCGGACACCGTACTGGTCCGTGTAATTTGATTTTAGATTCTCGCCGTAAAGATGGGTTGGCGTATCCAGAACGCGCTCACAGACCATTTGGCAGATCGGCTGGCCGTCTCTGAGGACAAAATCATGACTATAAGCCTCGACTTCAAGAACGGCCACGGCTCCTCGTTCCGCCTCATTTTCTCGCCAGCCAAATCCAGGATCAAAAAATCCGGCAAAATGCGATCGGAATTCACCCTTTGATGTATCGTATGCCGCCATTTCCATGGCCATAGACGGAGGGGTTACCACTTTTTCTTTTGTCGCAAGAATGAAAAATGATTGCGGGTGAATGACGAGCTCGCCGTTTTTCGGCCGCGGAACCGGTTCAAAAAAATCTGTTGGTTCATGATCCGTACGCGCTGTATCCAATAAATTTAAGGAAGTGAGTTTTGCGCGCCAGCCGATGGTTTCGGAAGAGGTGAGATCAATGGTCATGGTGATTCCATTTCCGATATTTTCTACGGTCGAAGGAATTCGTGTTCCGCTCGAGGTTCGCAAAAGGCCGAATCGATCAAAGGCCATTCGGTGTTCAAGTTCAGAAAGTCTCGCCTCACCGTGAAAAAGACGGAGCTGATTGATGCGATCGCCGGGGTGAAGCAAAACCGGAAATGATTTTGGGGAAACTTCCAGCCAAAGCGAGCCATGGTAACCCGCGGGAATATCATCAAAGCGCGGCACGCCGTCGGCTAAAAGCCGTCCTCGTAAGTTGATTCGACCCGATGAGCTTTTATTGCTCGCGGCGGCCCGAACGTTCGGCGGCAAGCGCAAAACTTCTTTCAGTCGGATCAGATAAATGCCATCTTTTTCCAGTGGCCGATCAATCGGATGAGAAAACAAGGTGCCGATTTCCACGAGATGGCGGATGGGTTCGTTTGCGCGCGGAAGGTAGGAACCGCGCATGCGATAAACTTCTTCGGTGATGGTCAGATCAAGCGAGGCTGGCTGGATGGCGAGTAGGGAAGCGCCTTGGATGTATTCCGCATCGATCATTTCCCGAATCATTTGAAATGGAATTGCGCCGTACGATTGGGCAGTCATAGATCGGCATGACCTTAGCGCACGCGTTTTGGAATCGGCAAGTGGATTGACATTTTGTTAAAAAAATGATATTCCGGTGGCGCTCTGAATCGTTCCTTTTTCCAACGGAGACGGAGGACACATGAGCGCTCGGGACATCGTGCAAAAATGGGAGACGAGCAGATCATTGCGTGGTTCGCTCGACACTTGGTCCACTTGGATGGAACGCAGGCGTCCTGGCCAACAGGATCTGGAACAGGTTGTTTTGGGTCCATATCAGCACGATTTCAAAAAACTTGCGCTTCAGCGGCTTTGGACGGCGTTTTACCCGGATGCCTTCAATCTGAGCCGGAAATTCTTGGACAAGCTCTCGCCCTCGGAGCTCGTATTCAGCACAGCCATTGTCCTTGATCGCATCTATCGGGTTCGCGCAGAAGACAAGCGGGAACGGGCTCCGGATCAAGGATTCATTCGTGAGTTTTTGGCACGACTTCCCGCAGACGTGCCGATTTCTACGGAAGCGTTCGATCTTTTTGATCCGCTTTATCCCTATCCCGGCAATTCGTACCATGGATTCGAATGCCTGCTCTGTGATGCGCGAATTCCGTTGGTGTGGAAGGAGCACGCGGATACGCAGATGCAGACTTTGATTGAGCTGGAACAGAGCGGGAAACGGCCGATCGAGTTTGTCCGCCAGCGCGCCATCGGTCCTTACCTGAACGTGCTCTGGGTCGTTCAGAGTGAACAGCCGTTTCCGTATGACCTGCGGCTGTATGTGAAGCAATGGCAGTTCGCGACACGATTTTTTCCTGAGCTGGATAAGCAGAATCAGCTGGCCACGTATCTTCTGCCAGGAGTTTATCTCTTTCTTGAATCGGTGAGTGATTTCGGCATCGAATGTCAGGATGTTTTGCAGGTCATCGCGGAAGAGTGGCTGATGCGCCGTGATTGGCACCCGGTTAATTCTGATGTGCAGTTCCAGGCCTTGAATCGGATTTACTCCAGGTTCCAGCAGGTTCAACCACTTGGGGAGCGCGCTCAGCAGGCTCTTAAGTTCTTGAGTGAGGCGAGAGCCGAAGAGCAACGACGGAAGGATGCGTTTGCCAAGGACCTCGCCGAGCTTGAAGCTCGTATGCGAGCATAAATAATTTCTTCTGAATCAAAACCGCCCTGCATGGCAGAGCGGTCTTTTTTTAATTTGGTTTTTATACAGCAGCTGGATCTACATGAATCCCTGGCCCCATTGTCGATTTGACGGTCAGAGATTTGATAAAGGTTCCTTTGGACGCG
>DASTLG010000062.1:0-5009 GCA_035715245.1 Patescibacteria group bacterium | reverse complement strand
TCCAAGCGATTGGGCATTTTCCGAAATGGCCGTATTGATGCCGATCACCTGGCCTCGCAGATCAAGAAGCGGGCCGCCGGAATTTCCGGGATTAATGGCCGCATCTGTTTGAATAGCTCCCTCAATAATTTCCTGTCCGTTTTGATCATCTGCTAAGACGCGGCGATGCATGCCGGAAACAATTCCGCGGGTTACGCTATTTTGGAACTCGGCAAGCGCATTTCCAATCGCCACGACGGTTTCACCAATTTGAATCTGATCACTATTTCCGAAGCTTAGGCTCGTATACGGGCCCCCATCGATTTTCAAAATAGCCAAATCCATAGTCGGATCCGTAGACACAATTTTCGGGATGTGCTTTTTTCCATCCTGCGTAATAACCGTATACGTCGCCTTTGAATCTTCAACGACATGCCTATTCGTCGCGATCATTCCGTCTGGAGAGACAAAAAAGCCGGAACCGCCTCCCACTTGCTGAATGGTCGGTGCCGTAGATGATGTATTATCCTGAAAAGAAAATGGCTGGCCGCCAAAAGGATTAAACGGCTGGAGAGAATTGATTGGCACTTGTTTCTCAATATTAATCGCCACCACGGCAGGACTCATTCGCTTTACAAGCGCAATGGTCGCGTCATCTGCGGAGCTCATGGCGGCTGGCGCAAGAGATTTTTCCGGCTGTGAAGCAGATAAAAGTGAGCCGCCGACAAGTCCGCCGACCGTTCCGGTCAGAAAAGAAATGAGAATCGCCGCGGGTAAAAAGCGGCTTGGAGAAAGAGACGAGGACATACAAGGCGATCCTAGCAAACAAAGAAAAAAAAATCAGGCTGAACAATAACCTGATTTTTTTAACGGCCGCTTTTTTTCGGACGGCGTTGCGGTTTCTTTCTTCGGGATCGGTCCGATAGGCTTTTTAATTCCGCTTGAAAGGTTTCAACATCCTCAAACGCCCGATACACAGAAGCAAAGCGAATATACGCAACTTTATCAAAACGCTTCAAATGATCCATGACGATTTCTCCAAGATCGGATGAGCGGATTTCTGCACTTTTTCGCCTTTGGATATCGCGTTCAATCGCATGAAGAAGCGCTCGAAAATCCGTATCCGTATAGGAACGCTTTTCTAAAGCTTTTTTTAATCCGCGATCCAATTTTTCCCGTTTGTACCCTTCATGTCTTCCATCGCGTTTAACCACCGTCACATCAAGCAGTTCCATTTCTTCCAGCGTGGAAAAACGATACAGACATTTATCACACTCCCGCCGTCGGCGAATAAATGTGCCATCAGGCGAAAGACGAGAATCTACCACGCGCGAATCCGGATGATTACAGACCGGACAATGCATATCTCTAAAACGTTTAGCGCGTCTAAGGAAAAATCCGGAATGCAGCGTTAGATCATTTTTCTGCGAATGAAAGCGGGAATCTCTAAATCCGTTTCCGGATCCGGCTGCTTCGCAGGAACCGGAGGCGTCTGTGGAAGAACCGGCGGACGTGCGGCATTCATGCTTGCATACTGCGGAGGGGAAACATGCGGCTGATGCGAAGCCGGCTGGGGCTGAGGAATAATTTTACGTACCGGCTCAGGAACTTCTTCCATGTTATGCACGTCACGAATCTCTGTTCGACGTGGAATCGAGGTACTTAGAGGATCAGCGGTAGATTCAGCCCGCGGCGTAAAAGAAGCGGATGAAGGAGCTGGAGGAGATGCGGGCGTTTGACTCGTCGGCGCTGAAGAAACATTCGCCGCAGAGCTACTGGACGCCGCGGACACACTTACCGGCGGTGTATTCATTCGCGGAGGAGCGGCAAAGGGAAATTTTTCCAAAGGCTCAGGCACACTTGCTGTTTGTGTTCTCGGCGCAAACGCTCCAGAGGCAAAGGCTGTTTTTGTTTTTTGGGCCGCTGGCCGTGATTCAAATCCGGTCGCGATCACCGTCACTTTAATCTCATCCTTCATTGCTTCATCAATAATGGCTCCGAAAATAACTTTTGCTTGCGGATCTGCTGATTGCGTGATGACTTTTGCCGCTTCTGAAACCTCGTACATGCCAAGATTGGAACCGCCGGCAATGGTAAAAAGGATTCCTTTCGCTCCATCAATCGAAACTTCGAGAAGCGGTGAAGCGATCGCCGCCTTTGCCGCGTCTGCCGCCCGATTTTCTCCATGTCCATGTCCGATTCCCATCAATGCGGACCCGCGGTTTGCCATAATAGCCCGCACATCCGCAAAATCCACATTGATTAATCCAGGAACCGTAATGAGCTCGGAAATTCCCTGAACACCCTGCCGAAGGACCTCATCCACCATTTCAAACGCTTCGACAAGAGAAGTTTTTCGATCAATAATTTGTAAAATACGGTCATTTGGGATTGTGATGATCGTATCCACATTTTCGACCAATTTGTCATAACCTGCATCCGCAATTGCCTTTCGCTGCGTTCCCTCGAACGCAAACGGTTTTGTGACCACCGCGACCGTAAGTGCTCCTAATTCCTTTGCCACACTTGCAATAAACGGCGCCGCGCCCGTTCCCGTTCCTCCGCCAAGTCCGCAAGTAACAAACACCATGTCTGCCCCTTTTAGCATTTCTCGAATTTCGTTCTGACTTTCCTCTGCCGCGTGCATTCCCATTTCCGGATCCATGCCAGCACCAAGACCGCGCGTGACAGTTTTTCCAATATGCAATTTTTGCGATGCTTGCGAATAATGCAGGGCCTGCACATCTGTATTCATGGCAATAAATTCTACGCCGCGAATTTTTGCCACAATCATGCGATTGACCGAAGCATTTCCGCCGCCCCCAACGCCGACAACCTTTATTTTGGCAAACGTTTCGATCTCTGGTTTTATTTCGGCCATATGATTAATGAATACAAGTTGTACACGATCTGCTAATAGTCAGATCAAAAATTGGTTCATTATAAAAGCTCTCTGCACAATACTCACGAACCAAACCAAGGTCAAGAAAAAAATCAAGCCTCTTGTCAAGGCTTGTACAGGGTCTTGTTCTAAATCCCTACGGAATGAATGATTTAAACACTTTTTTCAAAGGCGCGCTGATCTTTTGAAAAAACTTCCCGCTCGAATTCGTGCCGCGATCAACGCTTCCAGAGCGTTCGTTTTCATATCCCCAAAGCACCAACCCAATTGCGGTCGTAAAGGCCGGATCCTGCGTCATTTCGGAAAGAGGCGAAAGTGTCTGATGCGCCACGCCAACGGATGCCGGCAGGCGTAATACCTGTTTCGCCACATCCACGATTCCTTTTAATTTAACTCCTCCGCCCGTTAGCAGCGCTCCGACCGGAAGCATGCCGCTTCGTTCAATTTTTTGAAGCTCTTGTTCTATTTTTTCAAAAATTTCTTCCACACGCGCCTGCACAATTCCAGAAACAAAACGCGTCGAAACAACTTCGCTTTGATCCGCACCTAGATCCCGCAAATCCAATTCCTCGCGCTTATCAACCTGATTTGCCATAGCAGAAACACATGAACGTTTAAACTGTTCAGCCACTTCAAGCGAGGTTCGGAGGCCAATGGCGATATCGGATGTGATGTGGTCTGCCCCAATCGGAATAACAGCGGCATGCAGCAATTCCCCTTCTTCATAGACGGCCATGCTTGTTGTTGAGGCCCCAATATTTATGAGAACAACCCCCAAATCCCGCTGTCGCGGAGTAAGAACGGCTGCGGCCGTGGCAAGCGGCGAAAAAACAAGTTCCGTGATATCCAGCCCGGTTCGAAGAACCGCTTTCGTGAGATTACGAACCGGAGTCGAGAGACCTTGAATCACATGTGCGTCCACTTCTAATCTAATCCCCTGCATTCCGGCCGGATCTTTAATACCACCTTGGCCATCTACGATAAAATTTTTTGGAAGAATGTGAAGAATTTCGTAATTCGCAGGATTGATCAATGCCCGGGCAGATTCTAGGACGCGGTGAATGTCTTCTGGTCGAATTTCCCCATCAGCGCGGGAAACACCGATTACGCCTTTGGTTGATTGAACGCTCGTGAACGGTCCGCCAAGCCCCATATAAACCTCCGTCACTGGCAGACCAATCTGACGTTCCGCTTGTTCAAGGCAGGCGGAAATCGAGCTCACCGTGTCCTCAAGTGCGCTAACCGATCCCTTTGAAATGCCCTGCGACGAAACTTCTACGGCCCCGATTAAACTAAAAACATCGCGCTTATCCGCGCCTTGTGTAACCTGTCCCACGGCCAAACGAATAGCCGAGCTTCCGAGATCGATTCCAGCAATGAGACGTTCCTTCATACGGGCAAACTCAAACGCATAAAATGCGGCCAAAAAATAACAACTCCGATGATAACGGCGAAAATGGAAGCTAAAAGCACCGCGGCCGCCATTACATCTTTCACATCTTTTACATACTCGTCTAATCGCGGCTTCAAAAGATCGATCAGACGCTCAATCCCGGTGTTCAACAATTCTAGCACCAAAACCGTCATGATCATAGAAAGGAGGATGACGCGTTCCCAAATCGCAAGAGGAACAAGAAAAAGTGCAATCAAAACCAGCACGGCGATTATGCATTGAACACGAAAATTACGCTCCATGTGAAAGGCATAGGAAAATCCGCGCGCGGCATGACGGAAGCTTCGAAAAAAGTCTGTTCCTTTCATACGTGCATCACTCGTTCAACACACTGTTCCTGCAGACGATACATGCGCAATTCATCCTTCTTTGTTTGATGATCAAACCCAAAAAGGTGCAGGGTTCCGTGAATAAGCAATCGAACCAATTCTTCCTGCCATGGAAGACCGCGTCGTTTTGCTTCCTGTTTTGCAAAGGCAGGGCAAATCACAATATCCCCAAGACTCCATTCCGTGCTCGGCATCGATCCATGTACCGGCTGACCAAATGATAACACATCTGTCGGATTCTTTTTTCTCCGATACTGTTGATTAAGTTTGGAAATTTCTTCCTTGGAGACAAAACGAACACCAATCGTGTACACACCTTTCTTTTTGAGCATCGGAAGAAGAATCA
>DASTLG010000061.1:0-2861 GCA_035715245.1 Patescibacteria group bacterium | reverse complement strand
GCGCGTCATAAAAGAAGCCGATGAGCATCAGAAATTGCATCAAGAACGCACCATCCTCTTTATCGATGAAATTCATCGCTTTAATAAAGCCCAGCAGGATGCGCTTTTACCGTCTGTCGAGCATGGCATTATCACGCTCATCGGTGCGACAACGGAAAATCCAAGCTTTGAGGTTATTTCGGCTTTGCTTTCGCGCTGTAAGGTGTTTGTTTTTCAAAAAATATCGCCGGAGCAGATGCGGCGAGTGATCGAATCCGCCTTACAGGACAAAGAGCGCGGGTTAGGAAATGAATCCATTCACATGGAAGAGGCCGTGATGCAAGAACTTATCATTCAGGCGGACGGCGATGCGCGGACAGCGTTAAATGCGCTGGAGCTGGCCGTTCGGTCTGCTTCAAAATCACGAAGCGGCGCGATCCGACTTACGATTGTGCATGTGCGCTCAGCGCTCCAGCGTTCTCATTTTTTGTATGACAAGGGAGGAGAGGAACATTATAATATTATTTCCGCTCTGCATAAATCCATGCGAGGTTCTGATGCTGACGCGGCGATTTATTGGCTCGGCCGCATGCTCGAAGCAGGAGAAGATCCGTTGTACGTGGCGCGGCGGCTGATCCGGTTTGCTTCTGAGGATGTCGGCATGGCTGATCCGCAGGCGCTTGTTCAAGCTGTGAGCGCTTATCAGGCGTGTCATTTTATCGGCATGCCAGAATGCAACGTCATTCTCGCGCAAGTGGTTGTCTATTTATCAGAGGCGCCAAAGTCGAATGCGTTATATATCGCCTATGGCGAGGTGCAGGAAGATGTCCGTCGTTTACCAAACGAACCGGTTCCGCTTCATATCCGGAATGCGCCGACTGATCTTATGAAAAATCTTGGATATGGAAAAGGATATGTGTATCCGCCTTCGGCAAAAGGTCCAATTAAACAGACGTATCTGCCAGAGGCGCTGAAAAATCGTCATTATTGGAAAAAGAAATAGAAAAAAGACGTTTGCCGTCATTTTTGCTATTCTTGATTGGATCTGCGGTTTTTCGGATTCGATTTTTTCATGTATTCCCATAGTTCAGCTCTGGCTCGCCCCCGCCGAGCTCCAAAAACAGATGCCCGCATTTTGACGGCGGCTGGTTTTTTGGCGCTCGGCGGTTTTATTATTCTTGTCCGTTTTTTTCAGCTGCAAATTCTTGATCATCATACATATAGTGTCCTTGCTTCAGACCAGCATGAAATCCAGGCGTCTCTTGTTCCAAAGCGCGGGACTATTTATTTGCAGGATCGCCTTGACGGGACGCTTTATCCGATTGCGCAAGACCGCGACAGCTGGCTTGTGTATGCGTCTCCAAAGGAAATAAAAGATCCGAACTCAATTGCCCCTGATCTCGCATTGCTTCTCAATCTGCCGGAGAGTGAATTACTTCCGAAAATTTCAACAACGAGTTCATATGCGGTTTTAGCAAAAGATGTCTCGCTGGATACGGTTCAGCAGATTCAGGGAAAACGTTTTCCGGGCATTGGCATCTCGAAAGATGTGGCTCGACTTTATCCTGAGCCGGGCCTTGGCGGCCAAGTGATCGGCTTTGTTAGTGCGGAAGACAAAACCCAGCGTATAGGAAGGTACGGTATGGAAGGCGCGGATCAGGATATTCTTGCGGGCGAGTATGGCTCGCTGATTGCGGAAAAAGATGCGGCAGGAAGACGATTGACTATCGGTGATCTGCAGTTAAAGGCGGCGCATGATGGTTCGGATATTGTTTTGACGCTGGACCGCGCGATTCAGTATGAGGCGTGTGCAAAAATTCAGGATGCAGTAAAACAATTTGAAGCTGATTCGGGGACGGTGCTCATCATGGAACCGAATACGGGCGCGGTTTTAGCCATGTGTTCTTCTCCGAATTTTGATCCGGCGAATTATGGAAAAATTCAAGACGTGAGCGTTCTCAATAATCCAGCGACATTCGATCAATTCGAGCCAGGTTCTGTTTTTAAAGCATTTACCATGGCGATTGGGCTTGACCTTGGAAAAGTCAATCCGAAAACGACTTATCACGATACCGGGGAAGAAAATATCGATGGCTTCAAAATTCACAATTCGGATAAATTAGGTCACGGGATTCAAACCATGGAGGAAGTTCTCGAAAAATCCTTAAACACGGGAACGATTTTTGTGGAACGGCTGATTGGCGCGAATTCATTTCGTGATTATGTCTCCCGTTTTGGATTTGGTCAGAAAACCGGAATTGGATTTCAAGCTGAAGCAAAAGGGAATATTTCATCTCTTTCCAAACCGGGGGCGATTTGGGCGGCGACGGCTTCCTATGGACAGGGAATTAGCGTTTCTCCGATTCAACTGGTCGCCGCGTATGCCGCGCTTGGAAATGGGGGAAAGCTTGTGAAGCCGTATATTGTACAGAGTGTGATTCATCCGGACGGATCTCGCGAAGATATGAAGCCGCAAACGATCGGACAAATTATTGATCCGCGCACCTCACGGCTCATTTCGGCGATGCTCGTCAATGTCGTGGAAAAAGGACATGGAAAACGCGCTGGTGTACCAGGGTATTACGTCGCCGGAAAAACAGGAACCGCGCAGGTGCCGAATCCGAACGGAAAAGGATATTTAGCAAATGCAACCATTGGATCTTTTGCCGGGTATGCTCCTGCGGATAATCCGAAATTTGTTATGCTGGTGAAAATCGACCATCCGCGCGCCGTCGATTGGGCGGAATCTTCTGCGGCGCCGACGTTTGGTGATTTAGCGAAATTTCTCCTGAATTATCTTCAGGTTCCACCAGAGCGGCCCATAAAAGATCAGCCGCTTAGCGCGAGTTCGACCAGTACGGTTCCCGCCGTCAAACCGTAGA
>DASTLG010000060.1:0-10198 GCA_035715245.1 Patescibacteria group bacterium | reverse complement strand
GGGATGGACGCATAGAGCTGATTTGTGATCAACGTTGCGATTGAGGTCGATGCGCCCGCTTGGCTCCCCGCCTGAACGTTCACACTCGCGATTTTTCCATCAAACGGCGCTTTCACAATCGTGTTCTGATAATTATTCTGCGCATTCTGCAGTTGAACCAATGCTGAATCAACCTGCGCTTTAGCTGCTGCCACATCAGCCGGATTCGGCGGCGTCATTTTTGCCGCGAGCGCTGTTTGCGTCTGCTGGAGATTTAATGTTGCTGTATCAATCTGATTTTGAGCCGTTTGCTCCGCAGAAATACGCGATTGCTTTGCCGTCTCATATGCGTTGCTCGCGGAAAGATAGGTAGATGATTTCAAGTTGGGAATATCAATCGTCCAATAATCACCGTCAAAATAATTTCCCGCTGGAAAATTGAGATAAAGTCCATGCGTTCCAATCGCGATCATCCCCGGACTAAACAAACCATCTCCTGTCTCAAGGCCAGAAACTGAGTAGTGAAGTCCGGCCTCTGTCTGATACAGACTGATTTTGTACGAGCCCTGATCCGTGCCCGTATAAGCTCCGGCAATCGTCGGAACTGCCGTCGTTCGGTTAGACGCGCCAGCCGCAGGAGCTAACCCTGCATTCATCATATTTGTGTACGCATTCTTGACCACCAAATCCTGGGTCGCCTGAACTTGGGTCAAATTCTGTTCAGCGTTTGTCAGCGATTCCTGCGCGGCATTGACGCTATTTTGTGCGGTCTGGATATCTGTGCTCGCGGTTCCTGCCTGAACTTTTTCAAGATTTGCTTTTGCTGAATCAACGGATGCCTGGGCCTGTTTTAAAGAAACAAACGCGTTTTTTTGATCAAGCACCGCAATCACCTGGCCCTGCTTAACTTGATCGCCGGCTTTTACCTTTATCGAAACGATTGTCCCTGAGCCCTGCGGCACAAGATCAAGTTGATTCGTTGCCGCGACCTCGCCAGAACCTGAGACCGACGCCACAATCGTCCCCTTTTTTACAGACGTCAAAATATACTGCGTATCCGCATTCGTGGGTTTTGTCCCGGCATAAACCGAATACCCGACCGCCGCAATCACAAGCAAAGACGCAATGATCTTGTGCTTTGCAATCGGTTTCCAAATTTTGTAAAAAACTGTTGCCATAAAATTAATTTTATCGTTTTCCGTTAAGGATTCGCGGACGTTGAGGTTGTTCCAGTTAATGGAGAGGTCGGCATTGAATTAAGAATGCGAATCAAGCGCGCATCAATCTGCCCCTGTGCATTCGGCTCCCCGAATACCGCCGCCTGCATGTCAGGTTTCAGATCGCCGAGACTCGCTTGCGAGCGGCCGGCTCGAATCGCGGTCGAACTCGAAACCTCAACCTCTTGTTCAATTTCGTCCGCGCCCTGCACGACGATGTGCGATCCGGAAACTGATACGATTCTGCCAAATACGCCGTGTCCTCCGGAAAAATCCGGCGCCCCTGGTCTAGGCATCCGCCCGAACAGTCGGCCGTAATTTTCCGACCATCGCGCAAAATGCCGCTCAGCACGCTCTTCTGTTTTAATGCCGGCATAGAATGCGCCGGTGAGCAGAATCAACGCGCCTAATCCAATCAAAATCCATCGAAGAATTCGCGATGAGATAAATTCAGACATACATTAGGAATGCGCTTCACCGTGCTTCACATGAAAAACATGAACGCGGCGTGCAGAGGCAAGAAATGAAATGAGACAGAGAATGGAAAAAAGCAGAATGCCCAGGAACAAAACCAGGTCAACCGGCACGGATTCCAAAAGCCCAAGCAGGTAGGATTTTATGTTCGCCAATAGAATATCTGAATCCGAGCTGACGAGTTTTAACAAGGAGAAAAAGGACGACTGCTGGAGCTCGAGCTGGATCTGCGCCCAATTAAACAGCACATACCCTAAACTTAATACCGCTCCACTCAATGAGAGAATAAGTCTAAACCAAAGCTGGTGAATACGTCCTCGCTCAATCCGCTCCAAGATCTTTTCCATGAGCTCGGAGGGCGGATTCACCGAAATTTGGCTTACTTGAGGATCAATTGCCATAGCGGAATCATTTATTATTACGGACTAAGTTGTTATTTTGGTGCATGAGTTAGGGAAATTCCCGGCACAGAACCATTATTTAAATCTTTCATTTTTTTCTGAAGCAAAAGGAGCGCTCGTCGGTAGCGGCTTTTTACGGTATTTAACGATTCATGCATCACGGAAGAGATCTCCTGGAACGTCATATCCTCCCCGTCATGCATGAGAATAATTGATCTGGCCTGCGGGGAAACGAGCGCCAGAATCTGATTTACGAACTGCGCCTGGTCATGTTGTTCGATCAGCTCAAACGCAAGCGGCCGCTCATCAGGAATTCGCTCATCAAATGTCTGACCATCCTCTGGTCCGTCCAGCTCAGAAAAAACGAAAGCTTTTTTCTTTTTCAAATAATCAAACGCGGTGTTCTTCGCGATCGTAAAAAGCCAGGTTTTAAAAGACCGCTTTGCGTCAAAACGCCAGAGACTTCGCCAGGCTTTAAAAAACGTTTCTTGTGAAAGGTCATTTGCCGTCTCTTGGTTATGCACCAATCGCAAAAGAAATCGGTACACAGGCGCGAGATACCGTTTGATCAGAATTTCGAGAGCTTCTTTATCGCCGTGGCGATAAGCGGCAATAAGCTCAGCATCACTCATATCTTTTCATGGTGCTCTTTTTTATCTCACAAAATGAAAAAAAATGGAATCCTAACTCCCCTTGGCGCACCAAAGAGAAAATTCGCCGCGTACTATGATTAGCGCTCTCCTCGCGCGATCGATTTTCGACAAAGAGTTGACCTGGTTTTTCGGTGCAGAAAAATAGCGCACGCTTACTCTTAATCCCGCAACCTATGTAAAGCATCTTTCAAACCATTCGCCTCTGCATTGTCCTTACTTCTTACTCGCAAACAGCATGGATAAACGAAAAAAATGTCACGATAATTAGATTAAACCTTCATAAAAAGAGAAAAACGGTTCTGCGTTGGCGCGGAACTGTTTTTTTTGGAAACGCGCTGATCAAAAGCGGACCATCAGCCGGAATCCCAGTCCCTCATCACTGGTATCCGTTCTCATGAGAGCGAAACCGCCAATCGATCCCGCAATGGAATAATTCTGATCATATGAACCCGTTAAATCCCGCCATTCCAGAAGTCCTGGATTCTTCCAGTATGCATGAATATTTCCGAGCACATTTACTTCCATCTGTTCAGGAAGGCGGATTTGCTCTACATCTACTCCAAGAATTTCAGCAAATGCCAACTGAACAGCTGGTTTTTTTAAATCTTTATAAGAAAACCATTTGCGAGTTTCTTCAGAAAAATTAAGCACAACTCCTCTCATTCTCAATCGTTTGATCGCTGGCCCAAAAACGTCGTTTTCATAGGCATTAATCGCTTCCGAATATTGACGCGTTTCTATCAAAACCCACCCAGCTCTCAATTTAAGAAAGTTAGACGGAAGCGGTGGCGTAGAATTTTTCCCCCAATAAACTAATTTTTTCTTCCATCCAGGGGTATCTTTAAATTCCAGTGTCGTTTCCGATTCATTCAATTGGTGATTTACTCGGCCAAGGTCTGCCTCTGGAAGATAGTGCAGTTCAAATCCCTGCTCCCGCCATTTTTTGAGACGTTCAACTGTGATTTCTTGCGGAATCGATGGAACGGGAATTTCTTTTCCAAAGAACGCACGCAAAGCCTGAGATTCAAGAGCAATGATTTCGCTAAATATTTTTTCCTCTTCTAAAATCTTCGGATCAGCATTCAACTCAGTATCTGCATCAACCCAATCCTCCGATCTCTTTTTTATTGCCGGTTCTCTGTTATTTTTTAAAACTTTCGCGAAAAATCGCTCTTTATCAGAATCACGATCTACCTGATCGAGAAATGGATTTTCCAGGGAAGGTTTTGGCATATCTTATTTTTTGTGAGATTCTTCTTGGTTTGAAGAAAAACGGCCAATAACACGGAAACCGATTTTCCAACTTCGGCCCTGTGCGACATTCCACATAAAACGCGAGAGACGACCAGAACCGCCGTATAAACGCGAGAGAGGACCAGAACCGCCGTATTTATCCGAAAACCACTCGCTGATATTTGTTTGGGCCCACTGAGGGTAATGGATATTCCCAAGGACATTAAATTCAATGGCGCGCGGGATGCCAATTGTGAAGCCGGGAATCGTATGGAGATTTAGCGCCCTTGCAAAAGCTTCCAAGACTTTTGGGTCTTCTAATTCTTCAGGCGATAGAGCAAAACGCGATCCTTTTATTTTAAAACCTCCCACGATTTTTTCTTTCCGGAGCTCTTCAAGAACCGGTGCAAGAGGGTCGTTTGCATACATTTGATTACCTTCCTCATCATAGTTTGGTTTTTCACGGGCATCAATCAAAATCCAGTCTCCAGGAAGATCAAGCGTGGAAGAATCAAGATCGCCTGATTTGACGTCGTCAAAGAATCCGTTGCCATATCGCCCGGAAGTCCCTGGTTTCATTTTCCAGCCAGGAAACTCAATAGGAGTAACTTCTAAGATTTTCCCTTCCGGGCCGCGCTTAATTTCCGCCATTGAAATGTGCGGCAAATAATGGAGCTCTAACCCAAGGCGTCGCCATTCCAGGATCCGTTCTTTGGTTGC
Organism: Patescibacteria group bacterium; assembly: GCA_035715245.1. GTDB lineage: Bacteria > Patescibacteriota > Patescibacteriia > 2-12-FULL-60-25 > 2-12-FULL-60-25 > VGLT01. Next base: position 5,521 of record DASTLG010000060.1, on the reverse strand, counting down.
CTGTTTAGGAAGGGCGGGAATAGGAATTTCTTTTCCAAAAAAATTGCGTAAAGCTTGAGATTCACGAACAATGATTTCACCAAAAATTCGCTCATCTTCGATTCGCCTCTGGTCCCCTGCAGAAAGATGAATATCATCGACCTCAGTTCTAAAATTCTCTCTTTTTGAACCTTTAGATTCTGAATCGCCTTTTTTTCCGAGCACGCTTTTTACAAATGCCTTATGATTTGAATCGCGCTCTTTTGGTATGTCAAACGGATTTTCGAGGAATGTTTTGGCATATCTTAATTTTTGTGAGATTCTTCTTGATTTGTAATAGATTCTCACCTAGCATAGACGGCTGGCTGATATTCAGCTATGGATAAATGTCAAACCACCTTTCCTGCGATTTTATCTGTGCTACCATAAGACACCTATGCAGATTCCAAAGCGAAAGGCGCAGAAAAAATACAGTGATGAGGATGAAAGCTTGTATTTTACGTCAGCTGCGATCGATCGCATGAAACAAGAACTCGACCGATTAGAACACAAGGATCGACCATCGACTGCGGAAGAAGTGGCGGCCGCACGCGCCCTCGGTGATCTTTCGGAAAACGCCGAGTATCAGGATGCAAAAGCCAGACTTGGACGAATCAATACACGGATTTTTTATCTGCAGGAACGTCTAAAACACGCCATTCGCATTGAAGAGCAGGCAGTGGGCGGCCCCGTACAGATCGGATCAACCGTTACGGTAGAATCCAATGGAACAGAAAAAAGATTCCAGATTCTTGGAACGCACGAGTCGAATCCAAGCCGCGGCCGGATTTCACACGTCTCCCCGCTTGGCGCGGCTCTGCTCGATCATGTTGCCGGAGAAATGGTCGTCGTTAAAACAGAAGCCGGAGAGATTGCGTACAAAATCAAAAAAGTTGAATAAACCTTACGCCACATTTTGCTGTCTAAAGTGTTTTGGCAGAATTTTCCAAAGATAAAAAAGAATAGCTGCATCAATACAGAGGGCGGCAAATTTGAACCAGGAGAATGAAAGAAAAATCTCTCTTAATCCAAACAGAGCGATTCCGCAAAAAAAGAGAATGGCCAAAGGACGGATAATCCGTATTTCAAACCAAAGTCCCAGCGCGAGCAGAAGTTTGCCCACGCCAAAAACAATCGCTGTGATGCCGATGAAAAGCGTCGTCTGTTGTGAGAGATGTACGTGACGCAAGAGCCAATTCGCCAGCAAATCTTGCGGATCTTCCATCAACTCCCCAGCAATCAGACGCGAAGAAAACAGCACGAGGATTCCGCCGATCACCTCGGTTAAACCCCAAACGGCCTTATAGGCGGCAACGAGCGCCAGCGTTAGCGGCCGATTCAGAACATGCCATCCAGTATCGGTTCCTTTTTTATAAACAAAAAAATTTGCCATCTTTATTCAGGATAGATGAGGCAAATCATCTTTGCAATGCCGATATTAAGGCATTTCGCTCAGCCGGGGACTTACGGTTTCCCGTTTTTTCCGCCACGCAAGCATAGTGCTGACAACGACAGCAGTGACGATGCGTAAAGCAATGGCCGTTAACAAAATTTTGCGCATCCGCCTTTTTCGTTTAATCCGTTCTTCGGCCGATAGTACATAGACTCCGCCGTTCTGTTTCAATCGGTCGCGGATCTCTTCAAGCAATTCCACGATATATTCTTCTCGCATACAGCTTCACCTTACCCTGATGCGAAGGGCGATCAAGCTGAACGGTTTTATTTAATGAAAAATGCGTCTCTTGGAAGTTTCTCAAAGGTCGTATTCACGTTCCAGGCAGTCGGCCAGTCGTACGCGTCCATCAAGCTAAGCATTAGTTCATGCCATTTTGCGCGCCATTCATCTAACAGATCGTTCGAAGATGCGTACCGAGCCTGATCACGCAAAAATTGAGCTTTCAGGATTCGTCCACGTTCCGCACCAGATGAAGCCGAGGAAAATGTATTATGATTTTCTAAGAAAATTCGCTGAGGAACTTCTGCCGCAAGCCGTTCAAGAAGAAAAAAATGCTCTGGCCTAATATCCCGATTTTCAATCACACGCTGAATCTCCGGTCGATCAAGAAAGCGGTGCTCTTGTTTAGATTCGACTTTTTCCATATCTTATTCTATTTTTTTCTGAACACCTGACCAACGAGTCCTAAAAGGACCCCACAACCAGCGCCAATCACTCCAAGAATGAATGTGAACAGAGCAACCGTCGGCCATTTTTCTATCGGCCCACGATATCCGAAAAACATGAAGGCCGCAGAAAGAATAAATCCATATAAAATACCATTCACGATCATCTTTATCCGATTCAAGCTTACGAATCCAATCACGATACCAATACAACCCCACGGGATCAGGTTTATCCAAGATCCAAGGAAAAACGATCTCGCGCTCAGCCATCCAAGAAGAATAGCCGTGGCTAAAGCGAACGGAAGGACGATTTTTTGCGACATGAGGAAATCATACTCCAGACGCTTGCGGCTGTCTGCTTTGTCTTTCGTGTTCAATGCAGGTAGAATGTTGGTCATTATGAAAAAACTTTTTCTTTCCTGCCTTTCTTTCGGCTGTTTAATTGCATTCGGAGCCGGCTGTTCTTCTTCGTCCGGCCAAACCGTTTCGACGAATACGCCAAAAAAAGTTGCGGTCCCCTGCTCGTTTTACGACAAAAAATTTGATTTAAGCAAAGTTCCGCCGGATCTGCGCGATGCCGCGGCCGAAACCATGAAAGACGCAAATTTTGTGGCCGGTGATCGAGGCAATCTTCCTGCCGATTTTCCCGCCGTGGTTTCGGATTCCTCCCTATGCGGAAGTATCAAAAAATTGCGGACATCGTATTTTTTGACCAATCTTTCGGATGATCAATTATTTGCCGAGTTCAAACAAAAACTCGCCGCTTACGGATGTCAAACCGATACGGTGCACCAGGGCGATAAAGGATTGGAATATCTCTATTTTCTCCCGTTCACCTGCGGCGGAACGCGCGGCCTTGTAGGACCGGACGCGTTTCATAAGGCGTATTTTATCGTGTATCCGAGTTTGTAATTTTTTCAGATCCGCGAGCCGGCATCGCCCGGAGTGATTTTGTTCCAAAGTAAAGCGCAAAGAAAAAAATCAAAGCGAGCAACTCATTGGTCCAGAAAAAAGTCGGTTTGGAATCGTATCCATTCGTGAAATAAAAACTCACTGCCTTGTATTCAAAAACACACAGGGCCGTGATAGATACAATGGAATTAAACAGCGCCGTCCAGCGGTGGCGCGGACTTTGAATACCGGCGAATAAGGCGATGATTAGGACGAAAAAAATCGTAAGGGACACCGGAACATCGATCAGATTCTGAAAAAACGGGAATGTGCAAATCATGAGCGCCCCGGCAAGCAAAAAGAGTTTACGAACATGATCTCCGTAGTAGTGTTTTGGCGGAGCTTCTTTTGGCGGCGGCGGCTGATCCACCGGCGGCAGTGGAAAAAGCACCATATACTTCAGTGTAAGCGCAAAACAGAAAAAAAGACAAGGATAAGAATATTATTTCTGACTCCATCCTGTCGGCTGCATCAACCCAAACCGGTTGCCCTCCGTATCCTTTGCACTGGCAAACCACCCGACGCCCGGAATTTCTGATTTTTCCCGCGTAATCGATCCTCCATTCGCTTTCACTGCTTCTATAGCTTTATCCAAATCCGGAACCTCAACCGTACAATCAAAAAGATAAAACTTTTCCCCTTCTTTCGGGCGCTCATACATGCCGCCGTTTATGCCCGGCTCTGAACGATTCCCGGTTTCAATGCCCCAATAGTCCATCCCGCCCTCATCGCTTTTCATCATGGGTTCGATTTTCCAGCCCAGGACATTTTTATAAAATGTTTTCGCGCGTTCGATATTATCCGCCTGAATTTCAAAATGAATAATGCGATTCATAAAAAATTCGGTTAGTTGAATAAAAACCTTCAGATTTTTCCATCTGAACGCAAAATCTGTGCGCTGTAAACCTGAACCGTTAGGCGTGTTTTTTATTCAAGACAAGACCTGCTGAAAAAAATATAAGACAAAGCACCACAATAGAAGCTCCGCTTGGCAGATTAAGATAAAAAGAAATGATCAGCCCGCTTATCACCGCAAGAAGAGAAATCATTATTCCAAGCGCGGCCGTCATTTTGAATCCTTTGCCGAATTGGATCGCCGTAAGCACCGGAATCACCATGAGAGCGCCAACCAAAAGACTGCCGACTACCTGCATGGCAAGCGCGACCGTCGCGGCGGCCAGCACCATAAGGAGAATATTCAAATAGACGACCGGCAGACCGTTCACTTTTGCAAGCTCCTCGTCAAAAGAAATAAGAAAAAATCGGCGGAATAAAAACAACATCAATCCTGCAATAAGAACGCCGCAAACGACCATAACGAACAAATCCTGAGACGTGACTGTTGCGATACTTCCAAAGAGATATGAAAAAATAGATACATTCAATCCATTAGCCAGGCTTAAAAGCACAAGCGCGAGCGCGAGGCCGCCGGATAAAAAAAGCGCAAGAATGGATTCTCCAAATATTTTCCGATTTGTGCGAAGACGTTCCATCCCGATGGCCGCGATCGTGGACGCGCCCAAGGCGCCTGCGAGCGGATTAAAACCAAGAAGAAGACCAGTTGCGACTCCCACAAGTGAAACATGCGATAACGTGTCCGCCAGAAGAGAATACCTTCGAACAACCAGAAAAAGACCGATAAGCGGGGCAAGAATTGCCACAATAAAACCCGCTATAAAGGCGCGATCCATGAATCCATATTGAAAAATTTCCGGCATATTAATGGGAATGGTGGATGTGTGTGATTGTTTTTCCGTACAGATGTTCGATCACCTGCGGTTCATGCAAAACATACGGCGCTCCAAAACAAAACAACCCGCGATTGAGACAAAGGACAGATTTCACTTCGTCTGAAATCACGTCAATATCATGGGAAACAAAAAGAATCGTCATGTCATGTTCTTGGTTCAATTTTTTGAGAAACGCATAAAAATCACGCTGAGCGGCGACATCGATTCCGGTAAACGGCTCATCCAAAATAAGAATTTCCGGCTCTCCGGCGAGCGCACGGGCCACATGCACGCGCTGGCGTTCTCCTCCGGAAAGATGCTGAATCAGCGAATGTTCGTATTGAGTCATTCCTGCAATCTGAAGCGTCCGATCAATCGCCTCTCGATCTGATTTTTTTTGCCCTCCCCAGAATCCGCGCGGAATCCGGCCGCTTGAAACAATTTCACGAACAGTCGCCGGAAAATCAACCTGCGATTGCGAGCCATGTTGAGGCACGTATCCAATAAGACGTCTCGTTTTTTGATCATGCGGCTCACCTTTGATTCGGACGCTCCCCGAATCAGGACGGAGCAATCCCACAAGAATTTTCAGCAAGGTTGTTTTACCGCCTCCGTTTGGTCCGATGATGCCAACATAATCCCCGCGCTGGATCGAAAACGAGACCCGCTCTAATAACGGATTTTTTCCGTAAGAAAAACTT
>DASTLG010000059.1:0-1722 GCA_035715245.1 Patescibacteria group bacterium | reverse complement strand
GTGGTAGTTCATCTTTGGGAAATCTGCAAGTTGTGCAAGAAAACCGTGCACAGACTGAAACTGGTTTTCGTCCGGTTATTGACCTTTGAATAAAATAAGCGTGGCAAGATTTTCTTCAGGCGCCGAACGTCATTCCTTCGCGGATCGTCCGTCGCGTGTTGAGGCGCGCCGCCGAAGAAGCTCGTCGCGAACGGTCTGAACAGGATTCTCTGGTCCGGGTGTCATCCCAGAGACCGCCGCTGCGCTAAAAGATCTTTTCTTGTTTTTCCTTCCGTTCGGAAGGATTTTTTTTATGGCCGTGCTTGAAGGAGAATCGTATTTTGTCGTACCGTTAAAATCTGTGATGTACTACTATTATTCTCATCCATACGGATCCATTACTGGCATTGTTATGATGATTTTTCTTTTTATTCTCATTCTGGTGGCTCTTTGGGCGATTTTTTCCGGTGGCAGATACCGCTGGCGCGAGCGGAACCTAGATGATCGCGATCGTGCCATGATCATTTTGCGCGAACGCTATGCAAAAGGGGAGATTAATAAAGAAGAATTCGAGGCCAGAAAAAAAGATTTGGGCTAGCGGCACCCTTGATTTTTGCGTTAAACTTGATACAGTTTGGCGGTTCTTTTCATTGCCAAGGAGCGGACATGAAACAGGAGCGGCTTGATCGTTTAGATCAGCTTTCCGTCTTTCTGCGCGAGAACGAGCGCTATGCCGCGAACGGAAAAAATTTTTCTGTCGATCACCTTTACGCGACAGCGGCTAAGTCGCGGTTTGAGTACGAAAATCTTTTAGGAATTTATCTCACGCATCCTGCGTACACCTGGATGGCGGTCTGGATGGCTGTAACCAATCGTCAGATTTTGCGCAAGCGCCAGCTTGAATATTATCGTCCGAATCACCGCCTGGGAGACATGATCGGAAAACTCGGTTTATTTTTGCATGGCCAAACCAAAGTTCCTTGTGATGCACTTGTCTCGACGGCATATATTTACCTGTTTGATTTGGATGCTGTTGGTCCGATGCTGGTTACGGATCTGCGGCTTTTACCCTCCAAAGAAAAAATGCAGGCGCTTCAGCGTCTGGGGTTTTCCTGGCAATTGTTTTATCGCCGAAACCGCGTGATTCGTGCGCTTGCGCCGGTGGATACGGAGCGCGGGTATGTGCTCATTGACGAATGGCAGCTGGCCGTCGTGAATGTTCCGTATCTTATGCCTGCGATCGAGCTTGTGCTCACCGAGCCGCTTATCCGTGAATTGCGGGAGCGTGTTCTCTGCATTCCTCATGAACCAGGAGAAGACTATATTTGTCCGAGTCGGTGATTTCTTTCCCCGTTTTTGCGGGGCTTTTTTATTTTTGTTCAATATCGTGGAAAAGGACGCTTGTGCTATGATAGACGACATTCATGCGTCGTTTTCGATTTATTTTTCTTTTGTGCGTCGTTGGTGCGTTTATCGCCCCTGCGAGCTTTGCGTTTGACCAGAGCAGTGCGAATTTTCAAGATACCCAATCTACCTTTGCGCCCGCTGTTTTTCAGAGTAATTCTGATAATTTTCAAATTATCGGAGCAGTTGATCCGGTTGTAGGAACGTCAACGAGTCTTACGTTTAAAATTATTCACGGTGTTCCGCTCAGAGATGTGACTTCTACAAGCGGAGGCGGTAATCAAGGCGGCGGCAATCAAGGAGGAGGCGGAAACCAGGGTGGAGGCGGGGGCGGCGGGG
>DASTLG010000058.1:0-4351 GCA_035715245.1 Patescibacteria group bacterium | reverse complement strand
ACAAGCCGTTCAGGTGATTCTGCGGAAAAGCAAAGCTTTTTTGCCTCATCAAAATGAGAAACGAGCCCTCGGCGCTTCAACATTTCAAGGCAAAGATATGTCGTCGTTCGATTCACATCCGCCCTTTTTCCTATTTCCTGGGCGCCCGTCGGTCCCAATTCCAAAAGCGCTAAGTAGACATCAGCCTCCTTTCGCGTCAACCCGCACTCCATAAGGCATGCGCGGATCTCGTCGATCATATTTTGTTATTTTACCACACGGTCAGGTGCCGCAGGGTTTGTCTTGCTGTTTCTTCCCAGGTGTATCGCCTTACAAAATGCGAACCGCGCTTTGCCAAATCAGCCCGAGTCGAATGATCCCGCAGGACATGGTCCATGTGCGCCGCGAGCGTTTCCGGATCACCTGGATCAAACCAAAGCGCATTTTCAATGCCGATCACCTCAGGAAGCGAGGAAGCGCGCGATGAAATTACCGGACAGCCGCATGCCATAGCTTCAAGCGGCGGAATCCCGAATCCCTCATACCAGGACGGATGAACCAGTGCCGCCGCCTGAGAAAGCAAAGCGATTTTTTGCTCCTCGCTCGCATAGCCGATCATTCGAACAAAAGATCGGATATCCGCTTTGCTGGCGCGCGTTTGGATTTCTTCAAATCCAGCGCCCGGTTGTCCTACTAAAACCAAACTCGTTTCATCTCCTTTTCCGCGATGCCGCTTTAAAAGGTGAAAAGCTTCAATGAGCGTCGTAATATTCTTTTTATGTTCTAAACGCCCGATCGCTATAAAAAACGGACCTGGAATGTTCCACGCATCTATCCGCTTACGCGCTTCCTGCTCCGTCAGACGGACAAGCCGTTCATGATCAATCCCGAGATGAGTAACAAAAATCCTGTCAGGATCAACTTTGTAAAATTCAACCATTTCCTGCTTTGAAAATGCACTGACCGTCAAAATACGAGCCGCACGCCGAAAAATATCTTTTGTGCTCCACTCATGATAGGCGACCTGTCGCGGTTTATAGAGCTGTGGAAATCGGTGGAAACCGACATCATGTACGGTTACAACTGAACGAGCCGGACTGATTCGCGGCAAAACATGCGCCGGAACAAACAAGACCTCCGGAGATCGGAGACCCATTTCCAGAGAAAGCCGAATCTGCGTCCAAAGATATTTTGGCGGCCAGGATAAACGGCGCTCGTGCCAATTCGTTGGCCCTTTTTCTAAACCCTGAGACAACGAATCATTTGAATACAAAAGCCACGAATGTTTATGCGCTTCAGGAAGAGATTTTAACTGCTGAATTAAATGATACGCATACCATTCAACGCCGGTTTTTTGCAGACGGTTCGCACGCGAAGCTTCAATACCGATGAGCATGTTCCATATGATAGCACGCAGACGGTTTTCTCTAGAACGCAAATCAAAAAGCGGCAGAAGATCGCCGCTCCATGAGTCAGCGCCGCTTCGCGCGCTGAGCAAGTTCTTTCCGGACAAATTCGGGTAAGGGCATACCGCTCACTTCCGACATCTCCCGCAAATGCTTCAGATCCAGAAACGGGAGAACGGCGGTTCGCAGGCGAAATTGCGCCTGATCAGACTGCAGGATTTGAATTAACGGAACGGTATCAATATCTTCTCTGATGCGTGGAGCCGTAAATGCGATGAGATCGCGATCCTCCGCCTCCTCCAAAAGCGTCTCGAGCAGATCGTAATTCTTTACCGTCGTTGAATAAATCCCCGCCATAAACACGGGTTCATAATGAACTCGCTCGATCACAAGAGACTCCTTCCTTTCAGTCTCAGGAGTGAGGAGACCGATAAGTTCAATAGATGAATGTGCAAAGATCGTTACTCGAACAAGCTTCTTTTTTTCGCCCATGACACCTCCTGAACAGTGCCAACGCGAATGCCTTTACGCTCGCATTTTTTTCCTCGTCCGTCAACGCGTTACTTGCTTTTTTAACGAGAAGAAAAAATACTTCGTTTGTAAGACTCAAGGTTCTCAAGGGCAATGCCCGTTCCTTTTGCTACGCAAAGCTGGGGGTTGTCCGCCACAAATGCCGGGACACCGGTTGCTTCCACAAATAAACGATCTAAATTTCTGAGCTGAGCCGTGCCGCCGGAAAGCACCATTCCTTTCTGCATGACATCAGCGGAGAGCTCAGGTGGTGTATTGCGCAGAACATCTTTAATCGCTTCTACAATTCCCTGCAATTCATGCTGAATCGCATCAGTCACATCATCAGAGGTTACCGTCACCACACGCGGCAAGCCGCTGATCATATCGCGTCCTTTTACTTCCATCTCTAATTTCGCTTCCAGATATAACGCTGATCCGATGCGGATTTTAATATCCTCCGCTGTGCGTTCGCCGATAGCGAGTCCGTATTTTCGGCGGACATGCTCCTGAATAGCGGCGTCCAACTTGTTGCCGCCGATCCGCACTGACGAAGAAGAAACGATTCCGCCTAACGAGATGACAGCGATTTCGGATGTCCCGCCGCCCATATCAATAATCATATGACCAGAAGCAGAGCCAATCGGAATATCAGCGCCAATCGCGGCGACAACCGGCTCTTTGATGATATATGCGGCTTTGGCACCGGCGGCGAGTGTGGCATCAATAACGGCACGGCGCTCGGTTGAAGTAATACCGCCGGGAACAGCCACCATGACCTCTGGACGAAAAAAACGAACGCCGCCAAGGGCTTTATTGATGAAATAACGGAGCATCGCTTCTGTCGTTCGATAATCCGCGATGACGCCGTCTTTGAGCGGACGTTTTGCCACGATAGAATCCGGCGTACGACCGATCATCTCCTTCGCTTCTTTTCCAACGGCCAACACCTTTTTATCCACGAGCGAAATCGCGACGACGGACGGCTCATGGATGATCAATCCTTTTTTTGGAATATAAACCAGCACCGTTGTGGTACCCAGGTCAATGCCGATTTTTTTTCCAAGCATACAAAAAAGAAATTCGAGCTTAGAACTCAGAAGTTAACAGCAGACCCAACGGATCCGACCGTTTCTTCTATTGATTAAAATTTAATATCAAACGTCCGATCCGCATCCAGAGGCATGCTTACTCGATAATTTTGGTCGCCGTATTCGTTTTTTGCCTCAGCCGGCTCTGCGGCTTTGAGGTTTTTACCGAATCCGAGGTCTAACGTCAAACGCTGTTTAGCCCCTGGCTGTTTTTGCACGTAAAGCTGGTATTCACCCTGGGTCCATGGATCGACAACTGATGACGGCAAGCGATAGGTAAACAAGAGCTGACGCGTTTCACCAGGTTCGATCGCCCAGAATGCCCCGAAGATCGTTTTTCCTAATTCATGCATAACATCCACTTTTCCTGGAATAACATGTCCGCCGGTTTTGGTTATATCATTCAGCATGGCGCCACTCGAAGAAATCAGCTGACTTCCATCCGGCACATACACCCGCACATAGTCGCGATACCGCGTATAACGCCACGTTGGCGTACGGTTTGTATTCCGATAGGTCAGCGTTACCGTTGCCGTAGGACCATTTGGATCCGTCATGTCGACATGATACTGGATTCTTTTATCCATGACCCCGTCTGTTTTTAAAGCGGCAAGATTCGCATCAACCACCCAAAGAAAATCCTGCGGCGGGGATTGCGTTCGCCCGCTCCAGCCATTCGCATCTAAAAGCGCGAGGATTTTTTGATCTTTCTCATAAATCAGCACATCCTTTTGTACAAGCGAGCGCGTAAAAAAATCGAGCAAATCTCCCCATTTCGAGGAAGGCAAATTCATGAGCCGCTGAATAAGGGCATCGCCAAGTTTTGAGACAATCTGTTTGCGCTGTTCGACTGTCTTCCCTTGATTCAAAAAGCCGATTTCCACGTTATATTCCAGCTGCGTAAAAAAATTATCCGCATTGAATTCGGTCCCGTCAATCACAATCGGTCCGGTCATTGTAAGCAAACCGGAAAAGAAACCCGGCTCAAGCGCAATCACACCATCAATCGGCTGATGCGGCACGGATGCGAGAGAAAGCTCGCGATCATAAAAATCCGCCATTCGCGCCGCCGATGTTGGAAAATCCGGAGACCAGTTGCTGTCGCGAAAAAAGAGCAAGGACTGACCAAGCTGGCGTTTGATCGGATCCGGCGGCAGTTCTTTCCACACGCCGGAGATCGGATTATCAATCGCATAAACATCTTGAAACTCCAAATGCTGAATATCGGCGGCGTTTATCTCTACCGTGCCGACATTGCCCAAAAATCCGCCGGTCGGCCGCATTTCGTCGGCATTCTGGAGCACTACGAGATAATTTTTCGGGGCCGGATAGCCTGCCATGGGCAAGAAGACATCCAAAAGGTTC
>DASTLG010000057.1:0-2876 GCA_035715245.1 Patescibacteria group bacterium | reverse complement strand
TATTTCATTTTTTTCAGGAGAAACCAAGAGTTTACAGATTAGAAAAACAAAAACGTCCGACAAACCTGTCAGACGTTTTTGTTTGGGCAGGACGATCGGTGCGAGCGGTCGTCCTGCACCGTAGAGGAAACTACTTGTTTTCGACCACGACCTGCACGACCGAGATGGACTTGATCGAGATCAGGAAAGGGAGTGGACCGAAGGCAATCGGCACGGCTTCGGGTACGACGCTGCCGTCTTCGCTCCAGCGTTTGAGCGAATCCGTTGAGAAGAGCGAAGCGTCCATGAATCTATTGTCGAGCCGCAACCCGAAAACGCGCGTGCCGTTCGTGCTCTTCAGGTCTTGGATAGCGATTTGGCCTTCGTGGTCGATGAAGACCATCGCGTGTATGAGGCTGATCGCACTATGAACGATCGAAAAGGAGGCTGTCTTGGCTCTGCCGATGATGATCGGCTCCTCCGGCGTCAGCTCGACCATATGGTCCAGATCGTTGGTCTCATCGTGGAGATTGATGGTGTACCTGACGTTTTCCGGCTTTCTCGGATCGAAATCGAGCATGGTCACCTCACTTGTGGGTCTTTTGCCCCAATGAAATTCAAGGAACTCTTCAATTGTGAAGCGAGAAAATAACACAAAAAATCGGTTCTGTCAAGAATAGAATGAAAAGTACTGTTTATTAAATTCCTGCTCTGAAAGTTTGGGAAAGACAAGTGTTCGGTTTTTTTGAACGTGAAAACGTTTGCGATTTCGAACGAATAATCCAGTTGTGGTACTTACGATCATCGCGCTCGTCGAAAGATTCTGAGGTGGGGGTTATGGCTCGTGAAAGAGAGCGTCTGCTTGTTTGGATGGCCTTTGTTGAGGTTGCATTTTCTGCGTTCATCCTTTAGGCTCCGCGTATGAATATCAAAATCAAATGCGGTTCGGCTTTGCAAGAGCCGAGTGATTTGCTTGTTGTGAGTCAGCTCAAAGGAGCAAAAACATGGCATGCGTCTGTCGCAGAGATTGATCGCGCGCTGGATGGTGAATTTTTGCAAACGCTGACACGCGACCAATATGAGGCGAAATTTGGAGAATGGGTTGTTTTTCCTGCTTCACAAAAAATAACGCCGAAGAAAGTGGCGGTTATGGGACTTGGAACCAAGGAGCGATTGACACTTGATGATTTGCGGAAAATCGGGGGAGCGTTGATTCGCCGCGCGCGCGACTGCAAAGCGAAAACGATCTCGCTTTTTTTGCCGGCGGAGGACATTCTTGAGATTTCGGTTCAGGACATGACAGAGGCGCTCGTGGAAGGGCTTTATTTAAGCGCTTACCGTTTTCACGCTTATAAAGGAAAAATGGCTGAGCAATTGGAAAAGCATGAGATTGAATCCGTGACTATTTTTGCCTCGAGCAAGGCGCGGATGGCGCAAATGGAGCGCGGAGCGGTTCTTTCACGCGTTCTTTCTGATGCAACGATTTTTGCTCGAGATTTGGTCAACACGCCTTCAGCACACATGAAGCCGCTTGATTTAGCGGACGCGGCGAAAAAAGTTGCATCGGTGAAAGGTTCGGGAATTTCGATTAAAATTTTGGACCAGGAAGCCATGGAACAGCTCGGCATGGATGCGGCGCTTGCGATCGCGCGCGGATCGGTGAATCCGCCCGTGGGCGTGCATTTGATTTATAAACCAAAAGAAGCGGCGAAGAAGAAGATTGCGCTGGTTGGAAAGGCGGTTACATTTGATTCCGGCGGTCTTTCGTTAAAATCCGCGGAGGGCATGGCAACCATGAAAACTGATATGGCCGGCGCCGCGGCGGTGATCGGCTTATTCCAGTCGCTTTCCACTTTGAGACCAAAAGCGGAGATTCATGGAATTTTTCTTGCGGTCGAAAACATGCCGTCAGGGAGCGCTTGCCGGCCGGGCGATGTGGTTAAAGCTATGAACGGAACAACGATTGAAATTTTGAACACGGATGCGGAAGGTCGTGTGACGCTGGCTGATGCGCTTTCCTATGCGGAAACTCTGAAACCAGATGCGATTGTGGAGCTTTCGACGCTTACAGGAGCTTGTATTGTTGCGCTCGGCGAAGACATCGCCGGCTTCATGGGGAATGATGCGAAATTGTGTCAAAAAATTCGGGAGGCGGCATACCGCTCGGGTGAATCTGCCTGGGAATTGCCTTTGTACCATCCTTATGACGAAATGGTGCATTCCAAAGTGGCGGATTTGAAAAATACAGGCGGCCGAGTCGGCGGAACGATCACCGCTGGATTGTTTTTGTCGCATTTTGTTGAAAAAACGCCGTGGGTCCATATTGACATTGCTGGTCCAAGCTACGCAGAACGGGAAGTGCGTCCGGATCAGCCATGCGGGGGAACGGGCTTTGGGGTCCGGCTTTTGGCAAGATATCTACAGGGCTAATCTGACTTCTTTTTTGGAATGTGCTATAGTGTGGATAAGTTTGAATTTTGTTAGCTCGTTTTGGCTAACACGAACCTTTTCTACACTATGAACGTAACTGTTTATTCAACGCCCACTTGTCCTTACTGTAAATTAGTAAAGGATTTTTTGAAGGAAAATTCAATTGCATTTTCCGAAATCGATGTCGCGAGCGACACCGCGGCGGCAAATGAGATGGTTAAAATGTCCGGACAAATGGGTGTCCCGGTGATCAAGATTGATGATGAAATCATTGTCGGCTGGAATAAATCCGCTTTGGAAGAAGTCATCAAGTCAAAACAAAAAGGACGCGTCGCGGCATAATTTTTTGAAAAAAGAAAATCCCCGAACAAAAAGTCGGGGATTTTTATTAACTCCACCGAATAACTCCGGCCGTAAGGCCGGAGGTGAAGAGGATCCGCCGGACGACTCGCCCTGAATCTGGTAGG
>DASTLG010000056.1:0-18013 GCA_035715245.1 Patescibacteria group bacterium | reverse complement strand
CTGCGCAAATTCAGATCGTATTCATGCATCGAATCCTTGTTCGGAATATATGTTTTTGAATGATTCGGCGTGCAATCTTGCTTCCATTAACCTGATGCGCTGCCGTAAAGCTGACGGCGGCTTTGATGTCCAAGCATTTGAACATGTTTGCCGAACAATCATAACTGCCCAAGAGATTCTCGTCGGATTTTCAAGCTATCCAACTCCGGCGATTGAACAAAATTCGTTTGATTATCGTCCGCTCGGCCTTGGATACGCCAATCTCGGATCGCTCCTCATGTCTATGGGATACGCATATGACTCAAATGAAGGCCGAAATATCGCGGCGGCGATTACGTCGGTTATGTCGGGCGTTGCCTACGAACAGTCCGCGCAAATAGCGGAACGGATTGGGCCGTTCATGCATTTTGCCGAAAACCGCGAACCAATGCTTCGGGTGATCCGGAAGCATCAAGAAGCGGCTGGACGGCTGAATGAGACGGCGGTTGATCCTGAGCTGTTCCGGGAGGCTCAAGCGGCCTGGGAACGCGCGCTTGCGCTCGGTGAGCGAGTCGGTTTTCGCAACGCGCAGATTTCTGTCCTCGCTCCAACCGGGACGATCTCGTTCATGATGGATTGTGCAACAACTGGCATTGAGCCGGATATTGCTTTGGTAAAATACAAATGGCTTGTCGGCGGCGGAATGCTTAAAATCGTTAATGACACGGTTGAGGCCGCTCTGCATAAACTCGGTTATTCTGAAGCCGAAATTCGGGAGATTTTGGAATTTATTGATAAGAATGACACGATTGAAGGAGCACCTCGTTTAAAAACGGAACATCTTTCGGTATTTGACTGCGCATTTAAACCGGCGAAAGGCACGCGGTCCATTCATTATCGGGGACACATTAAAATGATGGCGGCTGTCCAGCCGTTTATTTCGGGCGCTATTTCTAAGACAGTAAACATGCCGGAAACGGCAACCGTGGAAGAGATCGCGAACGTCTATCAAGAGGCGTGGAAATTAGGATTAAAAGCCGTGGCTATTTATCGTGACGGCTGTAAACGGGCTCAACCGCTTACGTTAAGCAAAGAGGAACCAAAGAAAAAAGAAACCGCGCCGGTTGCCGTACCGGCCACCATTCCGACCGCGACCGGAGAGGCGTATGCGCCGCGACGACGGCGATTAACGGATGAGCGTCGCGCGATTACGCATAAATTTCAGATTGGCGCGCACGAGGGATATTTGACGGTTGGGTTGTATGATGACGGTCAGCCAGGTGAGATTTTTATCACCATGAGTAAACAGGGAAGCGTGATTCGCGGGTTAATGGATGCGTTTGCAACGTCGATTTCGATCGGCTTGCAATATGGCGTCCCACTCAAAGTGCTTGTCAATAAATTTGCGCATATGCGTTTTGAGCCGAGCGGATTTACGCAAAATCCAAATATTCGTTTAGCAAAATCCGTGGTTGATTACATTTTCCGATGGCTGGCGCTTAAATTTATGTCTGGTGATGACCGTCGTGCGATCGGCATCAACGCGGAAGGTCCAACGACATCGCTTACCTCAGAAGCTGATCCGGCATCTCTCGTTTCTGTTTTGTCTCCAGCGCCGGCAGTTGAAGACGTGCGGCAAACAAAATTATTGGATGGGTCTGCGCTGGTTGGAAAATTGACGAGCAGTTTTGACAATCAGTCAGATGCGCCGGCGTGCGAAACATGCGGATCAATCATGGTACGGAATGCAGCTTGTTATAAATGTCTTAATTGCGGCGCGACTTCCGGATGCAGCTGATTCGGATTTAATAAAAAACCGGCCAATAGTCCTGACCGGAATCGCGTTAGAGAACCTGGAGAGAGGAAAGCGTGAATGGCTCTCCGATATAGGTGACGCGCACATCATTTTCTGAGAGATCGACCTGGAACGTGAGGGGGCTCTGAAAGACGCCCAGATCCGTCCGTAGGACAAGACCATCCTTCGTTCGGTTGCAATTCATCAGCAGATGAACAGTGAGAGCCCGCCAGAGGGGGTCAGATTGAGCCAAGTGGCTCCGATGAATGACAAGCGGCTCAAAATCGGCCGAACGCATTTTCCGGAAGCTTGCATCGAGTCTTGATTTCCAAAACGAGACAACAGCTTCGTCCAGCGTGAGTGTCGCGTGTGAGACATTCGATCCTGGGCGCGCTGGGAAAAGGTTTGAACGAGCTCTTTGCGCATCCATGCCTTTCCTCCTTTTGGAAGACGGCCATTATCACATCAAAGCAGTTCGCTTTTGTCAATTATGCAAACGGGTACTTCCTGGGGTCTTATTCAGCTTTTTACCGGAAACGGGAAAGGAAAAACAACTGCCGCACTTGGAACGGCGCTTCGCGCGGCGGCGAATGGGAAACGCGTGGCGATCCTCTTTTTTGATAAGGGCGGCGATTCACATTATTCCGAACGCATGCTCCTTAAAAAGATTCCAGGTATAGATATTTTCCCAACTGGGCTTGATCGGATTGATCCAGTCACAAAAAAATTTCGGTTTGGGGTAAGCGACGCCGATCGTACGGAAGGAAATAGAGGCCTTTTGATTCTCGCATCTCTTTTTGAACAGCGTTTACACGATCTTATTGTTCTGGATGAAATAAATTCATCCACCAGTCTGGGTATGGTGGATGAACATGATGTTCTGAATTTGCTAGCTCAACGTCCGCCTCATATCGAGCTAATCCTTACCGGCCGGAATGCACCAAAGTCTTTTATCGATGCCGCTGATCTTGTGAGTGATATTCAGCTCGTAAAACATTATTTTTATCGAGGGATTCCGGCACGCGAAGGGCTAGATTATTGATCAGCCTTCATCGTCCGATTCTTCCATGGAGAGTTCATCTTCTTTTAACTCTTTTTCTAAACGGTCTAGGGCTTTTAGCTCATCCAGCTCTTCCTCCTCAGCCTCATCATCTTCGTCGTCATCATCTTCGTCGTCTTCCTCATTTTCATCTTCGCTATTTTCTTCTTTGGCCTCTTCTTCACCTTCGTTTTTTGTCGGTTCCTCCTCGTCCTCGTCATCGTCGTCATCATCTCCGCTCAACGTTAATTTAACTGTTGAGAGTCCATTCGTCTCAAATTCTTCATCCTCGACTGGTTCCCAATCGGCGCGTCCAAAAAAGGCGGTTGTTTGCATAGATTTTTTGAAAACAAATTTTTTAATTTGAAATGGAAGATAACACACGCGGTTTCATGTGAGGAGTGGATAACCCGTTTCCTTTGCATGATTGCGAGGCGTAATCTAATCAACCGTTTTTAATTTGGCAAGGGCCTTTTTAAACCTCGACAATTTGATGTTGGCCGGCTAGAGTAATTTGCACATTATGTTTGAGACCTTTCTCATTTTCGTGCTGATTGCCGGGTTTGGCGGCCTGGGGCTGCTTTTGATTTCTATCAGCCGAAAATCTGCTTCCACCCAAGCGATTGATCCGCAGGTTTTTGCGCTCATGCAGCAGAGGATTGATGCGCTTAGCCAAGAAATGCGCGGTTCGTTAAATGAAAATGTCCGTCAACAGCAGCAGGCGAGTTATCAAATGACATCCGCTGTTCGGGATGTAACTGAACGGCTTGTGAAAATCGAAGAGACGAATAAACAAGTGCTGAATTTTTCCGGTCAGCTTGATAACCTCCAGCGCATCCTGACCAATCCCAAACAGCGCGGCATTCTTGGAGAGTACTATCTGGAAACGCTTTTAAAATCTGTTTTTGCGCCGCATCAATTTCAAATGCAGTACAAATTTAGCGACGGGGAAATTGTGGATGCGGCGGTTTTTGTCCAAGATAAAATCGTTCCCATTGATTCTAAATTCAGCTTAGAAAATTATAATCGTCTGGTTGAGGAACAGAATCCGGAAGAGCACGAGCGCTTAGAATCTCTTTTGGTGAACGATCTAAAGCAGCGTATCAAGGAGACCTCCAAATACATCCGCCCGCAGGAAGGAACCATGGATTTTGCCTTTATGTTTATTCCGCATGAGGCGATTTACTATGATTTGCTGGTAAATAAAATTGGAGCCATGACGGCGGAAGATACGGAAAATTTACTTCAGCGCGCCGCCTCAAAATGGCATGTGATCATTGTTTCTCCAACATCGTTTTCTGCGTATCTGCAGACGGTTCTTCAGGGATTAAACGCGCTTCAGATTGAAGAACAAGCAAAGGAGATTCGTTTACGCATTGCGGATTTGGGAAGGCATTTGAAAGCGTATGAAGAATATTTTCTCGGAATTGGCAAGCATTTGGGAACCGCCGTTGGCCAGTATAATCTGGCAAGCAAGGAATTCGGAAAAATAGATAAGGATATCTTACGCACGACTGGACAGGGAATTGAGGTCCAAAATTTGTTTATTGACCGACCGGAAACGATCAAAGATAATTGAGGTATGCAAAAATGGCTCACCCGAATTTTATGGCTATTTGCCATCGGCGGTTTTGCGATCATCGGCGTGATCCTTTACGTGCAAAGCCGCTATGCCGGGCGGATTGTCACTGAATCGAACGCGCATGCTCCGTACGCGATTATCCTGGGTGCGAGCGTTACGACGAAAGGGGAAGCGTCGGATGCTTTACGAGATCGTGTTCAGACGGCGGTTGATTTGTATAAACAAGGGAAAGTACAGAAATTATTAATGAGCGGGGATGATGGGGCATTTCACGTGGATGAGGTGGGTGCCATGGCGAAAATTGCTTTAAGCGAAGGCGTTACCTCGAGCGATATCCTGGTTGACGGGCATGGTTATCGAACCTATGAAAGTTGTAAGCGTGCCGTACAGGTTTTTGAGATCAAGGAGGCAATTATCGTAACTCAGCGCTTTCATCTTGGCCGGGCGCTGTATCTTTGCTCTGTGTTTGGCATGAATGCGAAAGGGGTTTCTGCTGATCGCGAACCATATCAGCGAATTGTCTACTTTGTTTTGCGTGATTTGCTAGCGAGTGCGAAAGCCTGGTGGGATGTGAACATCGTGTCTCCGCGATCTCCGGTCGCGTATCCAAATATCGGTGCGTCAACTTTATGAAACGAGTTATTCTTGTTGTACATGGCTGGGCGAGTCATTCCTGAGAAACCTGAGCCGTGATTAGAACGGGAAACTAATGGATGATGTTTTTGACAGAAAAGAAAATACTCAGTAAGTTAAAAGAAGCCACCTGCGGCGCGCGTAAGAAAGGAGTTGGCGGGGATGCCAGGATTTGAACCTGGATAAAGAGGTCTCATGCTCAGCGTCCTAACCAAATTGGACGACACCCCCAAAATTTTTCTTGCGCGCGTTGCCGGTGGTTTTTGTGTATACACGACAGCATGTGTTCTGTTTCTGTTCTATAGCTTAAAAACGACTATTTTTTGCAAGTTGTGGATATTTTGACCAGACTTTTTTTTCGTGATAATGAAGGGGCGGAGGTGTTGAATGCGTGAGAGGACTCGTCTCATTTTTGCCCAGATCCTTTTTTATTTAGCAGGGTTCTTTTGGTTGTTTATGATGTTAAATTCGCTCTTTTGGCAAATCGGATTTCAAGCTTGGAAACCCACGGGGCAAGAGAGGGGAATCCTCGCGGTTGTCTTCAGCGTTCTGTCGGGTCTGTGTTTTTGGATCTTTGCCGGGGAACGGAGACAATGGTTTGAGTTCAAACAAGGCAGACGATCAAAGTAAATGGAGTACTGGGTTGGAATCGCTTAGCGCCGTTTTTTCGGCGTTTTTATTTAGACGAGTTCCGCCTGTATTTTTTTTAAATAAGATCGAAATTTATCAAAGATGAGATTTGTGATGAAAAACGAGGTAGGGTAGAGGACTTCCACAACTGAACAAAGTAGTTTTATAAATGGCTGTATGCGTCGTACAATATACCTTATACGACACACTTGGGGCTTTTTTGCCTAGGAATCGAGAAATGTGTGTCCCCTGTCGTTTATTTTTAATTTTTGGCGAAGGGCCAGGGTTCTGCGTGTTCTTGCTTGATATTATTGGTTTTCTCTTTGATTTGTTTTGCTAGTTCGATTTGTTGCTCCATCTCTCCTTGATTAAAAATAAAAAAAATTTTTGTCTTAGAGACTCTCTCATTTATAAAGAAATCTTCCGTTAACCGATTTTTACCCAAAATTATTTTCCTCACGTGTGATTACCCTCACTCTCGTAGGTTCTGAATCATCATCCTTAAAATCCCAAAAAACGCGAGGTCTTAAAATGCGCTAGGACGAATTCAAGGGTACTAGGATACCTTTAAGAATGAAATTTTTTTGCCTCGTTTTTTTAGAGCCTCTGCGCTCGTCTTATTTAATGTAAATTCGTCCTGGAATTCGAACATCGACGTACTCAGAAACTTTAAGCCCAGTTGTTTTTGCTTTTTCAAAGGCAAGGAAGGCCTGAACTTGAGCAGGAATATCCAATGCCGAATCCATGAGAACTGGATAGCCGTCGCTTGATATAACGCGAATGGCGGCCGTAGAAGTTGATTGCGGTTCAATCTCTCGAAAGGTTAAACCATTTTTACTAATGGTAGACGCGGTTTGAATCCAGGATTTGATTTGATCGCTCGTGTTCACGACATAACCAGCGGCGATTTGTTCATCGAGATCCTGATGAATGATCGGCGGATCATTGGCAGAATATGAATGCTGGCCAAGAATTTTTAACTGAGCGTCTTTTTTTTCCGCATCACTTAATTCCGCTGTGGCGATTCCTTGCAGATCAACCCAGAAATATTGCTGATGAGAGTAAAAAATAAGCTTATTCGTTCGTTCTTCAATTATGAGTCGTAAAATGTTTAAATGGGAGTTATCCACAACCACAGAAACCGCGAATAGTCGTTGTTTTAATTCATCGGATAGTTTTTTTGTATCAATAAACCAGCTGTGTCGCGCTGGCCATGGCCGCCAGCCTGAACGACTATCTAAAATGGCATACACTTCCCTACTTACATCTGTCGCATCTAATGCCTTTGTCCCCTGAACGCGAATGTCCGTAATGCTAAAAAGGTCGCTCATAAAAAAAACGTACAGCCAACCCAGGAGAGCTATGGATCCAAGAATTTTAAAAACAATTCGAATACGTTCTTCTTTCGAGGGAGGTGGTTCTGGTTTTCGAAAATTTTGTCGCTGATCCAATACGGCCATAAGATCACTATACAATAATTCTAGGGATCAGTGGATTAAGCCGCGTTACGATTTCATAATGAATCGTTCCCACGAGAGATGCGACTTGTTCCGCGGATATTGTTTTGTTTTTTTGTTTTCCAATAAGAACGACTTCGTCGCCGACGCGAACAGAGGGAACGTCGGTTGCATCAACCATGCACATATTCATGCAAATTCGACCTAAGATTTTACAGAACCGGCCATTTATAAGAACGTGCCCGCGTCGCGACAAAGCGCGATCCAGCCCGTCGAAATAACCGACGGGAATGACTACAATGGTTGAATCACGCTTCACGTGCTCGGTAAGCCCGTAACTGACCGGCGTTCCTCGCCGCACCTGTTTGATCTGTGCGACGATGGTTTTCCATGTTAATGCCGGCATCAATTTTATTCCTGGGAATTGTGATAAGAACTGACGCTGTGTTGTTTCCGCTGGCCATAACCCATAAACGGCGATTCCAGGGCGGGCGTAATCGAAATGACTTTTTTTGAGGAGCATAAGGGCGGCGCTCGAGGCGGTGTGATATTTGATCTGATGAAACCCGAACGATTCGATCAGATGCTTCGCCTTTTCGAACTCCTGGAGCTGATACCTGGCATAGGCTTGATCTTCTACATCTTCAACATTTGCAAAATGTGTGAAGACACCTTCCAGGGCGACATGTTTTGATTTTTTTATCGTTTGCAAAAACCATGGAAGGTCCTCAAGCGAAATCCCTTGACGGGCGAATCCTGTTTCAATCTCAAGGTGAATACGGGCTGGATGACGTTGATTTGCGTATTTTATTATTTCTTTGAGTGTCTCAGGAGTATAGACGTCGATTGAAATTCGTTGCTGAATCAACTCACGTAAACAAATTTTCGGCGCAAAGCCGATAAGGAGGATGGATTGTTTGTATCCTTTCTTGCGCAGAAAAAGCGCATCTTTCCACCAATCCACGGCAAACCAGTTTACGTGTGCGTCATTTAAAATTTTGGCAACTTCAAGTAACCCATGACCATAGGCGTCTCCTTTGATCGGAATAATGAGCTCTGCGGGATCTGCTAATTTTTTGAGAAGGCGAACATTATGCTCGATGGCCGATCGGGAAATTTCGATCCATGTTTTCGTCTTTATCAAAACGTTCGGATCGGGTTTATTTGATCGCGATGCAAGTGCAAGGTTCAGCCTGGTCGCGGTCATTGGCATACCCCCTTGCCGTTCAGATTCGATCGAATCCGCAATACGGTCTCAAAACTTCAGGAACGATTATTGATCCATCTTCCTGCTGATTATTTTCTAGAATCGCAATTGGCGCGCGTGAGAGAGCGAGAGCGGTCCCATTTAACGTATGGACGAAGCCCGTTTTTCCTTCTTTTTTCTTGTATTTTATATTGAGCCGGCGAGCCTGATAATCTGTGCAATTTGAAGCGCTCGTTACCTCGCCCCAATCCCCCCTTCCATCGTTTTTTCCCCACATCCATGCTTCAAGATCGTATTTGCGATAGGCAGGCCCGCCCAAATCACCGGTACAGATATCAACTACACGGAATGGAACGCCTAATTTTGTAAAAACCATTTCTTCAAAGCGCCGTAATTCTTCGTGTATAGCATCTGATTGTTCGGGCAGGCAAAAGACAAACAGTTCGACTTTCGTAAACTGATGAACACGGTACAAGCCGTAGGATTCGCGTCCGTACGCGCCGCCCTCCATGCGAAAACAATGTGATAAGCCCACGTACTTCAGCGGAAGTTTTTCCTCATCGAGAACCTCGTTCATGTGATATCCGCCGATCGGAATTTCTGCTGTGGCGATCAGCGAGAGGTCAGATCCTTCAATGTTATAAATTTGTTGTTCCGGGCCTCGCGGGTTATAGCCAGTGCCCATTAAAACTTCTTTTCGCGCTAGATCGGGCGTTAGGAGAGGTGTAAAACCTTCAGCGATAGCTTCTTTTAAGACCCAGTGGACAAGCGCCTGCTCTAAGACGGCCATTTTCCCCTTCAAAAAATAGAATTTATTGCCAGCTACTTTTGCGCCGCGTTCAAAATCAATCAGATCGTGCTGTTCCGCTAATTCGACGTGTGATTTTGGTTTAAAATTCAGTTTTTTTACTTCGCCGACGAGCTTGATCTCCTTATTTTGTGTATCATCCACCCCTTCCGGAGCATCCGGATGTGTCATATTTGGAATCTGCAGAAGAAGATCCTTCCATTCTCTTTCAAGACTTGTCATGGTTTCTTCCTGAGCGGCGATAAGATCTTTCACTTCTTTTCCGCAGGCGATTAGCGCCTCGCGTTCTTCCGGTTTTGCCTGTTTCATTTTTTCCGCGACGTCATTCCGTTCATGTCGCGCTTCCTCGAGGGATTTTAATAATTCCAACCGCTTGTCATCCAAAGATAAAAACGCGTCCACATCGATGTTTACTCGGCGGCGTTTAACATTTTCCTTTACCTCATTTACATGTTCGCGGATGAATTTTGGATCAAGCATAGATCGATAAATTAATTTTCCGGGCGGAGTGTTGGAAAAAGGATAACTTCTTTTAAGTTTGGCGCGTCTGTCAAGAGAGCGGTGAGGCGATCGATTCCCATGCCCATTCCGGATGCGGGCGGCATGCCGTGTTCAAGCGCCGTAAGGAACCCCTCATCCATCCGCTGAGCCTCTTCACTTCCCTTTTCTGCGAGAGCCGCTTGTTCCTTAAACCG
This sequence comes from Patescibacteria group bacterium, assembly GCA_035715245.1. Classification (GTDB taxonomy): domain Bacteria; phylum Patescibacteriota; class Patescibacteriia; order 2-12-FULL-60-25; family 2-12-FULL-60-25; genus VGLT01. Next base: position 8,188 of record DASTLG010000056.1, on the reverse strand, counting down.
TTTTCGCTGATCCAGCGGATCATTCAGCTCGTAATAAAATGCATTAATGATTTCGGCGCCATGAACCAATAACTGGGCCGTCGCGCTCTTTGTCGGATCATTCGGATCTTGATTCGCCAGTGGTTTCATTTCGACCGGATATTCCGTAATCCAAATCGGTCCTTTGATCTGCGGTCTGGCCAGTTTTTTATAAAGTTCGTCAAAATATTCGCCCATTCCCACGCAGTGACTAAAATCCAATTCCTTGCCCGTTTTTTTGGCGGCCGCTATCACATCTTTTGGCGATTTTAATTTATTTATATCGATTCCGCTTGCTTCAAAAAGAACATCGCGGAACGATTGACGCGGCCAAGGGGCTGTAAAGTCGATCACCTCATCTCCGTGCTGAATTTTAAGCGACCCAAGGGTTTCGTGTACGAGTGTGGTTAACATCTCTTCCAAAAATCGGAAAAAACGATCTTTTCCGGCGTATGCCCAATAAAGTTCGATCTGCGTAAATTCTGGATTATGCGTAGGGTCGATGCCCTCATTACGAAAACACCGAGCGACTTCGTAGATGCGTTCAAAGCCGCCCACGAGCAGACGTTTAAGATAGAGTTCCGGCGCAATGCGCAGATAAAAATCCACCCCAAGCGCATTATGATGCGTGATAAACGGTCGAGCGTTTGCACCGCCGGGAATCGGATGAAAGACCGGCGTTTCTACTTCCATGAATCCCTGCTCATCCAAAAATTTCCGCATGGATGAAACGAGTTTTGAGCGCACGATAAACCGGCGACGGACTTCCGGGTTGCTCAGAAGATCAAGCTCGCGTTCACGAAAACGTGCTTCGACATCTTTTAACCCGTGCCATTTTTCCGGCAAAGGACGGAGGGCTTTGGCGAGCAGTCTCCATGCGCTCATGGCGATGGATTTTTCCCCACGTTTCGTTGTAAATAAGGTTCCTTGTGCTTCCAGAAAATCGCCTGGATCAACAAAATCTCGAAACAGAGCGAATGAATCCGTTCCGATTTCATCTTCTTTAAAAACAAGCTGTATCTTTCCGCTCGCATCCGTCAGATCCGCAAAAATCATTGATCCGTGGACACGAGTTGTAAGGACGCGGCCGAGTATTTTGATCTCTCTTTTCTCCTGTGCAAATGCTTCGAATTGGTTTAGAAGATCGGCGCAGGTGAACTCCTGCTCAGCATCTTTCGGATATGGATCGATCCCCTGTTTTTGGAGGCCTAGGAGTTTTTCTTTTCGTATGCGGACTTCGTCCATACAATTATTTTATTGAAACGATTTCGTATGAGGTCATTCCTGCGGGAGTCTTTACATCGATGGTATCGCCAACTTTCGCGCCGAGAAGCGCGCTGCCAATAGGTGATTCATTGGAAATTTTTCCTGCGGCCGGGTCCGCTTCGTTGGATCCAACAATCATGAATGTTTTTGGTTTTCCATGAACAAGAACTTCAATAGTAGAGCCTACATGCACGAGACCTTCGTCTCCGCGTTCATCCTCGATCACCGCCACATTATGCAGAAGATCTTCAATTTCAAAAATTCGACGCTCGATGTTCGCCATCTCATCTTTCGCTTCGTGATATTCCGCATTTTCGGAAAGGTCGCCTAAAGCTTTGGCGGCTTCAATGCGCGCGGCCACGTCTTTTCGTTTGACGGTTTTTAAATCCTGCAGTTCGGCTTTTAATTTTTCCAACCCTTCTGCGGTGAGATACTGAAGATGCGACATAATGAGATGTGATAAGTTTACCCTAAAAAGTCATGAGAAGCGATAGAAACGCGCGTAAAATCATAAGTCAGAAGCATGCGAGTTAGATTTCATCTGAAAACTAGCTGCCGCTTCTGACTTGTTTCAGGCTCAATGAGCTCTTCAATAAGAACACAATAACCAGCCAAAAAAAACGTGTCAACAGCGGGAAAATTTTGAAATTTAAAACTTTCCATTCCTGGCATTTTTGAGATCCCACCATTTCTGTAGAACCTTTTTTGCCACGGGCACAGAAACGCTCGAACCCTCTCCGCCCTCTTCAAGCAGCGCCGTGACCACAATTTCCGGTTTCTCAAACGGAGCAAAGCTCGTAAACCAGGCATGCGTCTTTTTTGTGCTGCTCCATTGTGCGGTACCGGTTTTGCCAGCAGATGAAAAAGGGAGCGTACTTAATCCGCGTGCGGAACCATACGTGACGGCATCGCGCATTCCCAGCTGAACGGTTTTTACGTCGCTTGGTGAGAGGCCGGGAATGGTGTTTGAGGCGTATTGAATTGGCGGATCGTTTCCTTCTGAGAGAACAAGATGCGGCGTTAATTTAATTCCTCCATTCGCAATACTTGCCGTGTAATTTGCAACTTGGAGCGGCGTAACAAGAAGATCGCCTTGACCAATTGACAGATTATAGGTATCGCCAACGAACCAGGCGGTTCCTTTTGTTTTTTGTTTCCAGTCTTTACTTGGAACAAATCCGCTTCCTTCAGAAGGAAGATCGACGCCGGTTTTTGTTCCTAATCCGAATCGTCTCATCCAATCCGTTAATCGATCAACACCAAGTCCAACGAAAGATTCATACCCGCCGCCAATCGTGTAATAAAATGTATTAATGGACCAGGCGATCGCTTTGCGCACGTTCGTGATCCCGTGTCCGCCTGCCTTCCAGTCTGGAAAAAACCATGGACCGACTTTAATGCCGCCTGTGGAATTCACGGTCGTGTCCGCTGTAATCACTTTTTCCGCAAGGGCCGCCGCAGAGATAACGATTTTGACCGTTGATCCGGAAGGATAGGTTCCGGCCCAGGCGCGAGGAAAGAGCGGCTGATCTGGATTTGTAAGCAGGGTTTGATATACGGTGGAAGAAACGCCGCCAGAAAATTGGTTATCATCAAAGGCTGGCAGAGAGACGGCCGCAAGGACGCTTCCGTCTCGCGGGTCCAGCGCAACAACCGCGCCGCGCGTGACATTTGCCGACTTCATTTCATCGCGCAGGGCGATTTCTGCGGTTTGCTGAAGATCAAGATCGAGACTTAAATGCAGATCTTTTCCATCTTGCGCTGGTGTATTTCCGACAATCGATTTCACGTTCCCTTTTGCATCGACTTCGGCAACGCGCTCTCCTGGAATCCCGCGCAGATCAGTTTCGTGGGACCGTTCTAGTCCGGTTTTTCCGATTTGATTATTGCGTCTGTATCCATTCTTTTTTTGCGCATCGTATTCTTCTTGAGTTAATTTTCCGACATAACCAAGCACATGTGAGAGGCTTTCGACCGAGCTCGACATGGGATACCGGCGTTCTGCACCAACCTGCAGGGCAAAACCCGGAAGATGCGGCAGAGCAACCGCAAATGCCATCGCATCATCATAAGCTACATGCGGAGCCACGATTGTTTCTTCGTCTGATGGCGTTGATGTTGCGGAGATGATGTCATCCAAATCATGAATACTAAGACCAAGCAAGCGGCCGGCTTCGCCGAGAACGGCTTCGCGATCTTCGTTCTGCGTGGGAAGATCGCGCGGAAGGACGGTTGCTTGGAACCGCGAAACGTTATCCGCAAGAACGCGCCCCTCGCGATCGCGAATAATTCCCCGTTCCGGCCAAATGGGCGTATGCCGTAGCCGGTTATTCTCAGCAAGTGCTTGATAGGATTTTGAATCAATAATCTGCATCCAAAAGGCGCGCCCGAATAATATGGCGAACGCGAAGGCGCTCAGAATCAGCATTAAGAAGAACCGTTTTTTCTGAAAAAACCCGCCGATGTACAGCGGACGATCGGAAATGCCGCAAATAGAGGATTCGTAAAAAACTTCATGCTGAATGACGGAATCCGGCACATTATCCATACGCATTTTTTCGACCCGCTCATCGGGAACGAAGAATGGATCCGTATCCGTCATATCATGTTTCCCAGCTGTGAGGAGCTGGTGAAATGGATTGATGGAATTGTCTGCTGGCCCGCGCCAGGAGAACAAATCCGATACTGACAAAGACGACGTCACATAAAAGAAGCCAGCCAAACGGGGCGCTTGCCGCCCAAGGCGCTGAAGATTTTCCAAACCAGTAAAAAAGCGTTCCGATAATCCAGCCGCTCGCCTGTTCCAATATCCGCCCGGCGATCGTGAGCCCAAGGGCCGCATAAAGAGAACGGTTTGTGAGCAGGCGCGATGCGATAAAATTCAGCAGAGCAATTATAACGGCGTATCGAAGCAAGGCCGCATCAAATGGTCGGGCACTGAATAAATCAAGAAAGACGGCGCCAGACAAGGCAAATGCGTACGCATTTTTTGCATTCTGGGATACGAGATACAAAATCGTAATGGGAAGAATCGGACAGATGGCTAATCTAGCCGGTAAAAACGGCTGAACCGTAATCTCCCATAAACCAGCAAGAATCCCAAGAATAATGGCGAGAATCGTCTGCCTCATAAAGATGGGCCAAGCACAGTTGGCCGCAGAACAGACACAAAAAGAACGCGGTCGCCGGAAAGAAGCGGTTCAACCGCCGCGTTTAAAAACGGATCTGTTGGTTTTCCTTGAACATCATTAATAATGCCGATTGGAAGATGGCCGGGAATTTTTTGTTCTGTCCCGGAGGTCACCACGATTTGGTCGCGTTTGAGATTCTCGGAGGAAGGAATGAATGTCAGGACTGTCGCCCCGGTTCCGCGACCTTCCAAAACGCCGATCAGTTTGTTTTGTCCTGCGATTGCTGCGGCCACGCGGCTGGAAGGATCGCTTGTCAGCAAGACGGTCGCGATCCGCTCCTGAATAGCGGAAATTTTGCCGATATAAATGCCGTTATCCGTCACAACCGCCTCGCCGATTTCCAGGGTATCATTCAATCCACGGTCAATCAGAAGCGTCGCGTGCTGATCGTCTATTTTTCGGCTGATGACGCGAGCGCCTACACTGTCGTAGCCCGTTGTTTTTAAAAATTTTGCCTGCGCCCGCAAACTCGCGTTTTCCTCTTCAAGAGACTGGAGCTTTGTGTAATCAAGCGCGAGGGAAGAGATTCGTTTTTCCAAATCGGTTAAATCCGCCTCTTTCTTTTTTTGAGAACTGAGTTCTGAAATAGAATTTGCCGCCGGGGTAAATGCGGCTGATGCAAGTCTTACAAGAGGAAGGGCTGCGCGCTGTAAAAGATTACTAAATGGACGAAATAATCCGCCTAAAAGCATTAACAGCGCGGCGATCACGACGCCAATCACGAAAAACCAGCGATGCGTGTTTAGCATGGAATCACAAACCGGTTACGCGATCGGTTGCAGGGAGAGCCACGTCCGCGAGCAGATCGTGTTTTTCTAAAAGAATGCCTGTCCCGCGGACGACAGCGGTAAGCGGATCCTCAGCGGCATGGACCGGCAAACCCGTTCCGCGGGAAATCGCTTCATCTAAGCCGCGCAAAAGCGCGCCGCCGCCGGTAAGGACAATCCCCTTTTGATGAATATCGGCCACGAGTTCAGGCGGCGTGATTTCCAGAATGACTTTTATTTGTTCAACAATGGCTTTTACAGAACGTCCAAGCGCTTCTCTGATTTGCGCATCATTTACAATAATTTCCCGGGGCAAACCGCTTAATAAATCACGGCCGCGCATGGATGTTTCCAGACGCTCATGCAGTTCAACCGCAGAGCCGATGGAAATTTTTATTTCTTCTGCAATACGATCGCCGAGCAACAGATTAAACACGTCGCGAGCGTATTGCGTGATATTTCGATTTAATTCATCTCCGGCGATTGGAATACTTTTTGCTGTTACAATTCCGTTTAAGGAAATCACGGCGATCTCCGTGCTTCCGCCGCCTAAATTCACAATCATGTTTCCAACCGGATCGGAAATGGGAAGGGAGGCGCCGATGGCCGCGGCAATCGGTTCTTCGACCACAAGGACTTCGCGCGCCCCCGCACTCATAGCCGCATCACCGACCGCCTTTCGTTCCACTTCGGTTACATCCAGCGGAACACAAATCACCACACGCGGCCGCGGCAAAGAAAAAGAATGATCGTCATGGACTTTTTCGAAAAAGTACCGGAGCATTTTTTCTGTCACTTCGAAATCCGCAATAATGCCGCGCTGAAGCGGTTTGGTGACCTGAATATGCGGCGGCGTCTTGCCGACCATGGCGCGCGCGAGTTCTCCGACGGCGATCACTTGTCCGGTTCTCCGGTTGATTGCAACCACGGTCGATTCATTAATGACAATGCCCCTTCCTTTGACATGTACCAGAGTATTTGCGGTTCCTAAATCAATGCCTAATTGTTTCGTGAAATGCCCAAGGAAGTTTGGCCACATAGCCGCATGATCTTAATCTAATTGCGAAAAGAATGCCATTTGGTCTAACAGGCGTCAAAAAAGAAAAACCGGCGTGATTTTTTATGCCGGCGGATTTATCCACAGCCCTTTCATTAGATCTAAGCTCTTCGACTTTCCTGCATAAGCAAAAAAAGGTATTCGATAAGGCCAATCCCGACAAATAACGCAAGAAAATTCCACCAGGTAAGCAAATCTTTTGCGGCGAGCATAAGGCTGATAATCGCGGCTAAAGAAAGCATAATCGCATGCCGAAATGCGATCCGCACTTCCCGGATCAATAATTGATCCTTTTTCGCCCATTTAACGCGATACAAAACGCCAAGGACAGAAAGCGTTCCAACAAGCGCAAGACAGAACGTTAAATAAAAAAGAATTCGGCTCATGATTCCGGCCTCAGTCGGATCAACCGCGAAAATAACGTAAATCCAGCTCGCCCACGCAAGAACAGCTGCGATTGCCATACACCAGAGAAAGGACTTGATCGGCATGCAGATAGAATAACAGAAATCGTTCAAAATCGAAATTTAATGATCCGTATAGGAAAATGCTCGGATCGTGCGAGAACCGAGCTCGCGATTCAGTTCGTTTATGAAACGCGTTTCCCAGGATTTGAGTTCCTGAAGTGCAGACGCCGATCTTACGCGCCACTTTAAAATTCCATTTGCAAATGAAACGATCTCGAGATAACGCGTTTTTTCTTCCCCCCAAAGAGCACGTGTGATTCGATTTGCCTCTTCAATTACGCGAGCGGCGGTTACTTGTTTGGTAATTCCTGCGGTTGCAATGGCTTTTGGAAGAATTCGCCGGATCGGTTCAAATCCCATAATGAAAGACCATATCAGACGATCACTGATAAAAAAAGGAGGATTACCGGAAAAAATTTAAATCTGATAGAAGTAAAACCGATCAATCGTTCGTTTTCCTTCGGAAATTTTGATCGGCTGCCAGGTTTCAATCGGCCAGGCACAGCTAATAATTCGCGTTCCTGGCTTGCATTCGTTTTGAATTTTTTTGACCAGTGCTGGATAAACTTTTGGAAGCAGAAAAATATAAATGAGATTTGCCTTGGAAAAATCTGCGTGCCAAAAATTTTTAAACAGGATTTTTGCATGGTGCGTAAACAAAAGCCGAATGCGGCCCAGGAGATACGGCATGACAGAAATTTCAAATCCTATTGCCTCAGCTCCCTGCTTTGCCGCCGCAGAAATAATTCGCCCATCTCCGCAGCCAAGATCAAACACGACGTCGCCCTGCTTAATTTCTGCGACGTGTAAAAAATGTTTGACGGTTCCATGTGGAGTCGGCAGCCATGGCGCGGCCAAGTGTCCTGCGTAGACAAATGAAATCGCAATGGCGAGAAAAAGCAAAATGAGAAATCCTTCAAATATCAGCATAACTCATTATGTTAAAACTAAGAGAAACGGCCAATAACGCGAAAACCGATGCCGCCTAGTCGAGTCGTCGAGAAAAACCAGCTGACGAGCGAGATACCGTTGCCTTCGGAATTACCGCCAAACAAACGCTCACCGTTTCGATACGTATCCGAGAACCATTCGGAAGTATCGGTATCACCCCATTGCGGATAGTAGATATTCCCGAGAATATTGAATTCAATAGCGCGTGGAATAGTAATAGTGAAACCAGGAATCGTGTAAGGATTTAAGGCTTTTGCAAAGGTTTCCAAAACTTTTGGGTTTTTTAATTCTTCCGGTGATAGATTAAAACGCGATTCTTTTACTACAAAATCTTCAACCAATTCCTCTTTCCTAAGTTCTTCAAGAGCCCGCCCAAGAGGATCGTTTTCATACTCATAGCCAAAGTTAGGTTTCTCACAAGTGTCAACAAGAATCCAGCCTCCAGGAAGATCAACAGCGGAAGGATCGAGG
>DASTLG010000055.1:0-6644 GCA_035715245.1 Patescibacteria group bacterium | reverse complement strand
CTTTGATTTAACCAGCGTTAAAAACCGTTCCGCATACACAAGCGGATCATGAATCGAGGCAAGCTTATACATCGCCTCTGATTGAGCTGAAAAAATTTCCGGATCTGAAAGAGAAGCAAGGGCCGATAACATCAGCTCAGGCCGATCAACATCGATAAGATACCCTCTTCCTTGCAGAGTCTCTTTAATTCCAGGCTTACAGGAAGCGATCACGGGGAGTCCAACGGAAGCCGCTTCCAGAATTACGGTTGGCTGATTTTCTTCGATTCTCGAAGGCACAAGAAGAACATCCGCTTCCTTCATCTGTTCCAAAAGAACTTCATGCGGAAGATTTCCTAAGCGGCGAACGCCTTCATCTTGCGGGAATCGGCTTATGAGCGGCCCTTCTCCCACCAGCAACCAAACACAGGAAAACGGAACTCGGCCAATCAGGGAAGCCACTACATCTGCCCCTTTATCTTGCTGAAGACGACCAACAAAAAGGACCCGAAGCGGCTGATGAAGAAATCGCGGGAAGATGGTCGCAAGCGGAGCCGGATTCGGCAAAACTTCTGTTGGTTCAGAAAGAAAAAATCCGCGCCGCCGATGCTCCTGTAGCAGCCATGCCGTTGGAGAAATCACGAGATCTGGATGACCAAAAACCCGCCGCCGAAAAAAAGAGACAGCTTTCTGCCAAATAGTAACCCTGGATGCATTCCGTAATCGTCCCGACGGTTCAAATAATTGGACATCGTGCAACACGTGAATCCAGCGGACGCCGGAAGCATGAATAGCATGAGCTGTGCCAAAACCGCAACCGGTTAGATTATGAGAGATGAGAATTTCCGGGCGCCACTCGCTGATTTCCCGACATAAATGCGAATAAACCCCGAGATCAGCGACATGACGAATGAGACGGCGCCAAATTGGCAAGTTCGGCCAATCAAAAAGAGGCGCAAACACCCGAACCTCGTCCCCTTGATCGCGAAGCATTTTTACCTGGCGTTCAACAATTTTTGCCGCACCGCCGCGAGGCTGAAGCGGATCATCATTCGTTAAGAACGCGATACGAGCCATAAAATTACAGCGACACAACATCCTTCGGTTCCTCGACGCTCGCCGCCAGAACTTCCCGATACACCGTTTGAAGAGAATTTAAATGCTGTTCCCACGAATATCGATCGCGGATAATGTGCGGAGCGCGTAATCGAATAGCCGAACGGAGAGCTGAGTCGCCAAGCAGCTGTTTAATACCAGCCGCCAATTCAGGAATATTTTTTGGATGCACGAGTAAACCGGTCTCTCCAGGTCGCACGAGCGTTCGCACCCCAGGCAGAGAAGATGCAACAACCGGTGTGCCAACCGCGAGTGCCTCTGCCGCGACCAGACCGAACGCTTCCGCTTCAGACGTTGACGGAAAAATAAATAAATCCGCTGTGCGATACGCATCTCGCAAGGTTTCGTTATCGATACGCCCTAAAAAATGAACTCTTGCAAAAAGGCCGAGTGATTGCGCGAGCTCCTCATATAAAACCCGCCGATCTCCATCGCCAGCAAGAAGCAGGTGGACAGAATGATCCAAGTACGTCATGGCACGAAGCAACTCAGGAATTCCCTTAAAGGCATGTGCTGCATCCATGACGCCAGCTGCCATGAGTACAGGTGCATCATCCGGAATAAAAAAACGACGGCGCGCGGATTCGCCCGGCGAAAAAAATTCGGTATCGATCCCAAACGGAACTTCACTGACACGCTCTGGATGGGAACGGACAAATGAACGAATGGATGCGTGCTGAGCGTAATCATAAGAAGAAACCAGCACTTTCTGAGTTTGAGAAAGTAGGATCGGCTGAATCAAAAGACGATGCAGGCGTGCCAGCCATCCTTTGATACCGCTCGGCCGAGCATCCATGTGAAACGTCATCACAATCGGCGGCAGACGGAAGGCATTCAATAAAAGCGTATCCGCGACGCCAAGAAAAGGATAATGCACGTGAAGAATATCCGCTTGTCGGGCCAATGGAAGAATATGCGAAAAAATAGCGCCATTCCCCCAGCGCCATGTAGGTTTTATACGTTCGATAAAGCTACGCTCCGCCTCGGGCGCCATTCCGCCACCAAAAGTCGGTTCTGGCGCCACAAGCCGCGCATCAATACCACGCGACCGAAGTCCGGATACTTCCCTGTAAGCAACCGAACCAATGCCGCCGTATTCAGGCGGAGCCACGCAGGAAAAATGGAGGACGCGCATAGGTTAAACCCGATTTATGCGGCTTCGCGTTCGGATGATTGATCCGCCGTTGGCGCCGAAACGGGTTCAGGAACGGTCTGCAGAGCTTCTTTCCGCACAAGTTCCGTCAGCTGACGCTCAAGTTGCTCATGAGCGACATGAAGACGGAATACTAAAATCAATAATATAATAATTGCCGTATAAACGACTAGATCGACGCCGCGGCCCACCCCGAGCGTGCGGGCGAACCACGTCGAAATATCCGGTTTAATCACAAGCGCCGCGGCTAAAAGCCAAACCAGCATCCACCCATAGCCCTCCAGCCGTGAAAGCGCCCGTTGTTTCGTCCGCTTTCGCGTCATGATCATGGCGGCAAGCAGAATCAAGAGAAGAAAAATTTGAATCAGCATACGGTTGTCATTCGAGGTTCCCGCCCTCCGGCAGGAACGTCAATTTTTAGTTTATCTAAACGCACCCATAAACAGCTGCCACAAAATCTCAAGAACGCGATCGGCGGAGGTTTGACTTTTCGCCAGCGTTTCCTTTGTGTAGCGGATTTTCGTCGGCACTTCTTTCCATCGCCACGGTGAACGCGTAACCAGACGTAAAATTTCTGAACAGTGCGCCATACGATCCTGTCGAAAATCAATATCTTTCGCCGCAACGGCGCGAAATGCTCTGAGACCGCTTTGCGAATCCGTTATGTCCCTCGGAATGCCGAGTAAATATCCATTGATAAATTTTCGCGCAAGATGAAGCAAAAGCCGCCGTGTTTTCGGCATCCCCTCTGAAGCAATCCCTAAAAACCGCGACCCGAAAACAATATCCGCCTGTCCGTTCAAAATCGGCGCGAGCAAATTCGGCAGATTCGACGGATCGTGCTGGCCGTCCGAGTCCATATGCACGATGATATCAGCCCCCATAGAAAGAGCGGCCAAGGTTCCGGTTTTAAGAGCCGCTCCTTGTCCCCGATTCACTCGGTGCCGCAAAACTAATGCACCTGCCGCCTGAGCTTTTACGGATGTCTCATCCTTTGAGCCATCATCAATAACTAAAACAATCGGAATATAAGGCAAAATTCCGCGAATAACCGATTCAATACGAGGAGCTTCCTCATATGCCGGAAGAACGGCAATCACGTTCATCCAGGCAAGATTAGCCCTAAATGGACGCCGCTTCAAGACGCGTTCATTCTCATTCCAAGGAGCGCGCGATTCGCCATGGTGTAATCAATTGTTTGTTTTAATCCATTATCTAGCGTAACAAGCGGAATCCAATCCAGCTTATCCTTTGCTTTGCTCAAATCGGGCAAGCCTAATTGCGACATGAATAGAAGGGCTGGTTTAAAGACAATTTTTGAAGACGATCCTGTCATTTCGATAATTCGATGCGCTACATCCACGAGCGGCATATCAACATCTGACCCAAAGTTAACAGGCCCAATACCCTTAGGAGTTTTCATTAGCTTAATCAGCCCATCCACAACATCAGACACATACACCATAGATGTGCGAAAACTCTCATCTCCATAAATTTCAAGATCCTTTCCATCAAGGGCGTCCGTAATAAAATCCGGAATCATTTGTCCGTCAAACAAGGGCATACGCGGTCCATACGTTCTAAACAGTCGCGCAATCCGAACGTCTGCTTTTTGCGCCTGCGCGTATGTTGCGCAGCAGGATTCGGCAAAACGCTTGCCTTCATCGTAGCAAGCGCGCGGAGAAAGCAAATCACTCGTTCCCAGTTCGCCTTCTTTAAAAAAATGTCCATCCTCGGGTCTGGGTCCGTATACGGTGCTTGTTGATACGTGCACAACCCGCGCTCCGGTACGCACCGCTAAATCAAGAACCTGCTTCATCCCCAAGGAATTTGCCAGGAGCGTTTGCATTTGATACTGCTCGAATTTTTTCGGACTCATCGGACAGGCAAGATGATAAATCTCTTGCAATCCATTAAATTTAATTTTAAATCGGGCGAGTTCCGGATAGGCCTCCAGATCAATCGGCTGAGTCACGTCGAGCCGGATAAATTCAAAATCCGGATTCTTCAAAAGAGCGTCGATATTGGTTTCCTGACTCGTCAGAAAGTTGTCAACGCAAATCACATGTCCCTCTTTAAGCAGAGCTTCACATAGATGCGAGCCGATAAATCCGGCACCGCCGGTTACAAGAATGTTCTTTTTTTCAGTTGGCATACGTTGAGGAGAAAGACTTTAATTGATTTTTGCGTGAACGAGCATCTTCAATCATCCGCGCTAAGCCGTCCTCTAAACGAACGAGCGGAAGCCAGTGCAAGAACTGTCGGGCGCGAGAAATATCCGGCAGCGGCGCTTCCGGCAAGCCAGCGCCTCCAGACTCAAAACGGATTCGCGACGAAGAATCCGCCAGCCGAACGATCAGCTCCGCCACACGCCTTAGCGTTGTTTCCTGATCTGAACCTAAATTAATCACCGTCACATCTGATGGCGCGTTCATCTGTTCACAAAGCCCGTCAACAATATCGGAAATAAAACAAAGCGAAAGACGCGCGTCCGGATCAGAAAGCACAAGATCCTGATCATCGAGCGCCAGATTCACCAAATCCGGAATAAGATGTCCGTCAAAAATTTTCATCCGCGGCCCATACGTCCGAAAAAGTCGGGCAATCTTCACATCCAATTTGTAAATATCGCGGTAGGTGTAAAAAATTGATTCGCTAAAGCGTTTCCCTTCGTCATAGGCGCCGCTCGAGGTCAGATGGTCCATGTATGCAGGATCTGATTCCGCTGCATACGCGTGCGAGGCTAGCCGCGGCCCGTATAAAACCGAAGAGGAAGCAAACAAAATTTTTGCGCGCGAGGCAACAGCGATATCAAGCACCTGTTTTGTGCCAATAGAATTCGTGAGGATCGTCGCGATTTTAAAATCATCAAAATGCGCCTTCGAAATAGGACAAGCAAGATGATAAATTTCCTGAACGCCCTGGATGGAAACGTGAAACCGTTCCAGTTCCGAAAAATCTGAAAGCTGGAACGGCTGAGTGATATCATGGTTAATGAATTCAAACTGCGGATTCTGAAGAAATGGTTTAATATTTTCAACCGTACTCGTGGAAAAATTATCCATGCAAATGACATTCGCCTCTTTCAAAAGCGCTTCACATAAATGCGAGCCAATAAATCCGGCGCCGCCCGTCACCAGCACGTTTTTTCGATCAATCGTTTTCATGAGCGCGTTCATTCATTTTTATTTATCCGTCCGTTTATTATAGCATGCTTTGATCCGCTTGATCGGCCGCCGTTTCCTTTGTCGGCGACGTTGACCGGAACGTATAAAAACGATGCATAAAATAGGTATAAAACGGATTCAACACAGAAACCAGGAAGATCACCAGGAAATCGTACACATGCAGAACCGCATGACCGATCCAAAAAAGAATATTCTGTAAGAGGACGGCTGTGACCGCAACCACGACAAAACGCATCGCGTGCTGAATATGATGCCCTTTTGCACGGAAGGTCCACGTGCGGTGCGCGAGAAAGCCGAAGGCTGAAGCTAAAACCGTTGCCGCAAAATTCTCAAATGTCCGATTCCCCGCCGGCCAAATAACGCGAGAAAAAAGCGCGTACAATCCTGTATTGATCAAAAAGGCGGTAAACCCGATGATCCCGAATCGAACCAATCGCCAAAATTCGGACAGGAGCTTAGCTTTTTCTATACGCATACGATAGATAAAAATCCTAGACAAAATAGATGAGGATAGTCTACATTACGGGCAATCTTCGTCCAACGAAGTCCTCTTCTATGGTCAGCGCAGGCCAAAACATCAAACGATTTTTGCTGATTTTAGGCGATATCGCCGTTTTTCAGGGGTCGCTTCTGCTGACACTCCTGATTCGCTATGGAAACATTTCCTCAAACGCATTACAGCTGCACGTCTGGCCGTTTGCCATTTTGACTGTCATCTGGCTCATGATTTTTTACATTACCGGATTATACGACCTCTCGCTGATTCGCGATACCATGAAATTTTTCCGGCTGTACATCGAAGGAATGGTTGCAAACCTGGCGGTCGCACTTGCCTTTTTTTATTTGATCCCGTTCTTTTCAATTGCCCCTCGGACAAATTTGTTTTTAGATTTTGTTATCGCGCTTTTGTTGGGTTATTGCTGGCGTACATTATTTAAACTGACGCTCGCAGATCGCTTTGCGCGCGGAAATGTTATTTTCATTGGGCAAGCGAAAGAAGTAAAACCACTCCAAGAACTGATTGATCGGAGCGCGCTCGGTCTTTCGTTAGCCGCGGCGATTACGATTGACGGCCTTTCTGATCCCAGCATTCCGATCGAATGGCGGACGGATGTCGCCGGCCTGCAGAAAATGATCCAGGATTTTAAAATCACAACCGTCGTGTTAGGCGTGCGGCCAGACGCCATTCCAGAATTAAAAAATTCCTT
>DASTLG010000054.1:0-9587 GCA_035715245.1 Patescibacteria group bacterium | reverse complement strand
CGCATTTGGAATCGATTGTTGTTTTTTGCGGCGCGTTGATTGGTGAAGCGCTGCTCTATGCGTATCAGACAGCCGCGCTTTTTATGAGCGCGAGCGAAACGGGAAGTCTGGATAAGGTTGTTCTTGAAGCGCTCGCGTGTGAAACGCCCGTTCTCGCGACGGGAACCGTTTACGCATCCTGGCCTGGTGTTTGCGTCTCCAGACTAGATTCATCCGCAGTCGCGACAACTCTTAAATATTTAAACGCCCCGATTAACGTGCCCGCTGGCCGTGAGGCGGTTAGAGAACGCGCTGATTTACGTCATTTAATCAGGCAGATTGAATCCGCTCTCTTTGCATAATTATGTGCGGGATTAATGGATTTACATTTTCTGATCCCGCGGCTCTCCGCCGCATGCATCAGCTAACGCGTCACCGCGGACCCGATGACGAAGGATTTTTTGAGGATCAGGAAATTTCGCTGGCGCATAATCGTCTATCTATTATCGACTTGTCATCGGCCGGGAAACAGCCGATGCAAACGACGGATGGCCGATTTGTCATTGTGTTCAACGGAGAAATTTATAATTATCGGCAATTGCGGGCGGAGTTAGAATCTCTCGGTATTCGATTTCGTTCGCAATCCGATACGGAAGTGCTTTTATATGGATTTGAAAAATGGGGGGAATCCCTTTTGCCGAAATTGCGGGGGATTTTTGCGTTCGCGATTTGGGATACAAAGGAAAAACGCTTGACGCTCGCGCGTGATCAGATGGGTGTTAAACCGCTTTATTACACATTCGATGGACAGCGTCTCATCTTTTCTTCTGAATTGAAAGCGATTTTTGTCCACCCGATTTCCCGTGAACTTCATCCGCCATCGCTTAATGTTTATTTTCATCTTTTGTATGTTCCCGGATCGCAGACGATTTTTTCGCAAATAAAAAAACTGCCGGGCGGAACGGTCGCCACATTTTCGCGAGGAACGCTCTCGATTCGCCAATGGTGGCGAGTGCGGGAAGGTTCACCTATAGAAAATCCAAATGAGATAAAAGCGCTCTTGCGTGAAAAAGTGAAAGAGGCTGTTGCTTCGCAGCTGATTTCTGATCGGCCGCTCGGTGTTTTTCTTTCCGGCGGAATTGATTCGACCCTTGTATTGGGCGTGATGCGCTCTCTTGTTTCTACGCCGATTCAAACATTTACGATCGGCTATGAAACGGATATTCAATCTGAGCGCTATAACGCGGATGCTGAACTCGCAAAAAAAACCGCTTCGTTTTTTGGATGTGAGCACCATGCATTTACCATGTCAGCAACCGAGGCCATGAGCTCGCTTGAGCGCGTGATTTGGCATATGGATGAGCCAGTATCGAATCATGTGCAAACTTCGACGTATCTTCTTGCGAAGTATGCAAAACCGCTTATTACGGTTGCGTTAGGCGGTGATGGGGGAGATGAGCTCTTTGGCGGTTATGCGCGCTATTGGTATAGCCGTGCTATGGATCGTCTCCAGCGGATGCCCCGTCCGCTCCGTCGCGCGTTCGGTGCGTCGTTTGCTCATCTTTTTAAAAAGCAGGATTTTTGGGAAGATCTGCAGACACCGTTTTCGTTCAAACGCTTTCTCCTGTTCGTTTCGCAGAAAGAATCCGTCATTCAATCATTCTTAAAACAGAGCGCGCATCAGGACAGCGGTTCGTTCTCCATGTTCGATGATTATTTCACGCCTGTTTGGCATGACCGCACAAATCAGCTTATGGCTACGGATCTTCAAACATGGATTCCGGATGAGTCGTTAATTCGGACGGATCGACTGACCATGGCTCACGGCCTAGAAGAACGCGTTCCGCTTTTAGATCCGGAACTCGTCCGCCTTGCATTCCGGATTCCCTCGCGATTCAAATTAGGCACGCGCCGACAAGGAAAGCGGATTCTTATTGATGCCTTTCGTGATGTGCTTCCGCCGTATGTTTTGAATCAGGAAAAACGCGGCTGGTTTTCTCCAACGGCAAAGTGGATGCGTGGGCCCATGCTTCCATTTGTTCGAGAAATCCTTTCGCCTTCATTTGAGCCGGCCACACAAGTCTATTTTGATTTCAAAGCGATTCAGAATTTATTAGATGCTCACGTGGAAGGCCGCGTGTATGCCTTGAATACGCTTTGGTCTTTGGTCACCTTTCAACTCTGGTATCGCACGTTCATGACGGCTTAATCTTGCTGTGTTTACGTATGATTTGCCAAAGCGAATAAAGGCCTGCTCCGCAAAACGGCAGGAGAAGAGCTTCAAAGGGAATTCGGTATTTTGTGTAATAAAGAAAAAGCGCATAGGCCGACGTTCCGATGAGAACGATTGCGCCTGTGATTGCGAGTTCGAATTTTTTCTGTGCGCGCCACGCCTCGCGAGTGCCGATCAAGAATAGAACAGCTAACCCTAAGTTCCACACAGCATATCCATAACGGATAAAGTGAGACAGGATCGCTGATGACGAAATGATTTTTGGCGGCGTGAGAAACGGTGACCAGATTCCTTCCAGCCGCCAAAGGGTTAGAGAGAAAAAATCAGCTGGATGATTTTTGATCCAGTTTATTGCCATGGCGGTTAGTTCTTTGCTTTCGTCATATTCGCTGATTCCGGATGTGCACCAGTTTGGCGTTTTGCAACCTTCGTAAAATTCCGGAATATTAAACGCGGTCCCTTTGGGGACTGGAGACGCTTCATGTTCTCGGATTTTTAAGAGTTCGCGTGAAACTGGATTATTGCCCATCCAAAGTGTGACGCCTGAATCCGTGGTAAGCGGAATAAAATGATGGAAGGCGATGGCATTTCGAATTATCCATGGTGACCAGGTTAAACATAAGCCAAGGATGAATGCGCTGACCAGTTCAATCCGTTTGCGCCAGGCGATTCGCCATAAAAATAATCCTGCGAGAATGAGGAAGGCTAAAAACGGAACAAATGTACTGATGACGAGAATGCACAAACCGAAAAGCGAACCGGAAAGGACAAGATATTTCCATTGCTTTATTTCCATTCCGCGGAAGAGCATCCAGAATCCGCTAAGCAGAAGTCCGGTGCTGAGAAATGTATGGTACAGCTGGGGGTCGTGATACACGCTGTACGGATGAATGGCTAAAAGCAGGGCGCTTAAATTGGCGATGGATGCATTTTCCCAAATTTGTTTTGCCAAAAAATAGAGCAAAAGAATATTTGCGGTACTTGCGAACGCTTGCAGGAGGCTTGGGCCGAACAGAGCGTTTTTGCCGAAGACGACATAATTAAATACAAGCCATAAAATATAGAGCGGCGGCCGATAGGCGGTTGGTCCGGCGCCGTCTTTTAGCGAGAGGCCTTTTCCTTCGAGGATCCGAACGGCTGGAATGGTCATGCGCCGGTCATTTTCCGGACGCATCATAGGATAATTGAAATAGACAGAAACGAGCCGGAGAGCAAATCCAAGGAGAAGAATCCAGACAATTGGCTGTTTTATCCATGGACAAGCGGCCCGGATTTGTGTAACCATGGCCGAAGTTTATCTGAGTCTTCCGGTTCCCGCAATTATGCCCACTCGCGAATGCGTTATCCCACGGCCACTGCCGCATCTTCTTTCCGTAGTTATTCCCTGTTTTAATGAGGCGGAAAACGTGGAGTTATTATTTGCGCGTTTATCGCCCGTGCTTCAGAGCCTCGGTTGCCCCTATGAAATAATCTATGTTGAAAACGGCAGCTGGGACGAAACGCAGAAAAAAATGAGATCGCTCGCCGAACAGGATGCGCACGTTCGTGTTTTAGTTTTGACGCGAAACTTTGGATATCAGGGGGCCATCTCGGCAGGCTTTGCCGCGGCAAGAGGTGAGGTGGTTGTTACAATGGATGGTGATTTGCAAGATCCGCCGGAGCTCATTCCAAAATTCCTTGAAAAATGGCGGAGCGGATTTTATATCATTTACGGTCAGCGCGAAAAACGGGAAGCCTCCTGGTTTTATCAGCTCGGCTATAAATTATTTTATCGGTTCATGCGGGCTATGGCCTATATCGATATTCCTTTAGACGCGAGCGATTTTGCCCTTATCGATCGTCGCGTCCTTGATGTGCTTCTTGCTATGCCGGAACGGGATCGGTTGATCCGCGCCATGCGCGCCTTCACGGGATTTAAACACGCGGGCGTTCCTTACGATCGGCCGGCGCGACAAACGGGGGCTTCTCATTTTACGCTTCGAGATTATTTTCGATTTGCTCAGCGCGGC
Organism: Patescibacteria group bacterium; assembly: GCA_035715245.1. Taxonomy (GTDB): domain Bacteria; phylum Patescibacteriota; class Patescibacteriia; order 2-12-FULL-60-25; family 2-12-FULL-60-25; genus VGLT01. The sequence continues at coordinate 5,366 of DASTLG010000054.1, read as the reverse complement.
ATGTTTTCGTTTTCATTTAAACCGGTCGAATTTATTTCTACCATTGCAGGAATCACGGTGGTGGTTGCTCTGCTTTTGGCGATCGGGTATTTTATTTTAGCTTTGCTTCGGACGGATCTGCCTCGCGGATTTCCTACAACGATTCTGATTATTTTATTTTTGGGCGGGATTCAGCTTTTATCTCTTGCTATTATCGGCGAGTATGTCGGTCGCATCTTTGAAGAAATCAAACAGCGGCCTTTGTATGTGATCGAATTTGAAATCAACCGTGAGAACAAACTGGATCAGGCATCGTCTACTATGTCAGCGGGAACTTTATCACTTCATTAATTTTTTTTATGAAAGCGGTTATTCTTTGCGGAGGAAAAGGAACGCGCTTGCGTGAGGAAACGGAATATCGGCCCAAGCCACTGGTAACAATAGGCGGAATGCCGATTCTTTGGCATATCATGAAAATCTATTCCCATTTTGGCGTGAAAGATTTTGTGTTATGCCTCGGATACAAAGGAAACATGATTAAAGAATTCTTTTTGAATTTTGAACATTTGACAAGAAATTTCACCTTAGATCTCCGATCGAAGGAAGCGCGCATTGTTCAGCATGACGAGAATGGACTGGAGGATTGGCGGATCACTTTTGTGGATACAGGGGAGGAATCAAATACCGGCAGCCGTGTCTCTCGTATTGAGCCATTTGTGCGCGGTGAAACGTTTTTCCTTACCTATGGCGATGGATTAGCGGATATCGATTTGGATGCGCTCCTGGCGTTCCACAGAATTAAAGGCAAGACGGTCACACTCACCGGCGTTCATCCAGAGAGCGCCTATGGCATTCTGGAGCATGGCGAGGGCTTAGTAAAAACATTTCGTGAAAAGCCGAGGATGGATACAACGATTAATGGAGGATTTTTGGTTTGTGAGCCGGCATTCTTTTCGTATCTCTCGACCGACCCGGCGTGCGTCTTGGAACAAGAACCGTTGATGCGGCTTTCTAAAGAAGGCAACCTGGCTGTGTACGAGCATCCGGGTTTTTGGTATTGCATGGATACGTACAAGCATTACGAAGATTTAAATCGGCGCTGGCAAACGGGCCAGACGCCATGGAAGGTATGGTAAATATGAAACACGTATTTGTGACCGGCGGAACCGGTCTTGTTGGCGGTCATGTGGTTGAAGAATTGCTTAAGGCGCATCCTGATGCAAATCTGGTTGTCCTTGCCCGATCGCGAGACCCAAAGAGCTATTTTTTCGAACGCGGGCTGGATCAGCGTGTTATTTTGTACACGGGCGATATTAGAGATGAAAAGCTGGTCCGTGATATCGTTTTTAACGAGGAAATAGACACGATTTTTCATCTTGCCGCTCAGCCGCTTGTTACGGTCGCGCTTGCTAATCCGCGGCAGACCTGGGAAACGAATCTGATAGGCACACTGAATATTCTGGAAGCGGCTCGCGGAAATACGCGCATTCGATCGGTCGTTGTCGCTTCGAGTGATAAGGCGTACGGCGAAGCGAAATTTTTACCGTACACCGAGGACCATCCGCTCCATGGTCTGCATCCGTATGATGCGTCCAAATCGTGTGAAGATCTCATGGCGCAGACCTATGCAAAATGTTATGGCGTTCCGGTTGTTGTTTCCCGTTTCGGAAATATTTTTGGTCCAGGTGATCTGAATTTTAATCGAACCATTCCTGGTGCGATGCGTGCGCTCGCGACCGGTGTCCCAATGGAGATTCGTTCAAGCGGACATCTGGTTCGCGATTATGTATTCGTGAAAGATGTTGCTCGGGCGTATCTCCTGCTTGAGAAGGCGGCAGAAACGCATGCGGGCCATGCCTTTAATGTAACATCGGGGATTAATTTGTCGCTTATTCAGATGCTGAACGAAATGGAGCGTGTTCTTGCGGTTTCCGTTCCGCGTATTATTTTAAATAACGCGTCTCACGAAATACCAGAGCAGCGATTATCAGACGATAAATTTCGACGAGAACTGGGCTGGCGGCCAAACTATTCGCTTGATGAGGCGATTCGTGAAACCTGGAGCTGGTATAGAACGTATTTTACGGTATGAGTCTTCCTGAATCCTGCGAACGAGTGCTGCGAGATTTTTATCATGAGCGCTTTCCAAAAAAAGCATTTATTCCCGGAGAAACGCCGATTCCGCCAAGCGGAAAAGTATTTGATGCGTCTGAATGTCTGCGCATGACGGAGGCGGTGATGGACGGGTGGTGGACCGAGGGCCGATTCGCGAAAGAATTTGAATTGAAACTGAGGTCTTATTTAGGCCGCGCGTTTTGCATCACGACGAACTCAGGATCGTCTGCGAATTTACTTGCGCTTTCCGCTCTAACCTCCCGCCGTCTTGGTGACCGGCGATTGAAGAAAGGAGACGAAGTGATCACGGTTGCCGCGGGTTTTCCTGCGACAATCACGCCGATTATTCAGAATCAATGTATTCCAGTGTTTGTTGATATTGATCCGCAAACCTATAATGTCGATCTGAATTACCTAGAGACCGCATTATCCGAAAAGACACGCGCGGTGATGATTGCCCATACGCTTGGTAATCCGTTTCCAGCCCAAGAGGTTCTAGATTTCTGTGAGCGCCATCATCTTTGGCTGATTGAAGATACGTGTGATGCGCTTGGAAGCTTTTACCGGGGAAAATTAACCGGCACGTTCGGTCATATTTCGACCTTTAGTTTTTATCCAGCGCATCACATTACAATGGGAGAAGGCGGCGCATTGACGACCCAAGATGCGTTATTGAGCAAAATCATTCGATCCTTTCGCGATTGGGGCCGTGATTGCTGGTGTGAGCCGGGGAAGGATAATACGTGCGGATGTCGATATGGCTGGAAAATGGGAACGCTCCCGAAAGGGTATGATCACAAATATGTCTATTCAGAAGTCGGGTATAATTTAAAGCTGACCGATATGCAGGCCGCCCTCGGAGTCGCACAAATGGAAAAGCTGGCGGATTTTGGACGTGCGCGCCGAGAAAATTATAAAATATTACGCGAAGGTCTTAGGTCGTTTGAGCATTTCCTGCAATTCCCAGATCCGACGCCGGATGCTGATCCAAGCTGGTTTGGCTTTCTTATTACCATTAAACCAGGCGCTCCGTTTACGCGTGATCAACTCGTAAGTTTTTTGAATCAGCGAAAGATTGGAACGCGTTATTTATTTGCAGGAAATATTGTTCGTCAACCGTTGTTTGTCGGTTCGGACATTTCGCATCGAGTTATCGGCGATTTGTCCGTCAGTGATAACGTGATGCTTCAAACCTTTTGGATCGGTTGTTATCCAGGGCTCTCGTCTGAGATGCTCCAATTTGTCATTGATTCTTTTTCTGAGTTTATGCAGCCGTTCACTTCCGTATGAATCGGCCGTTCGAAGGAAAGCGTTTTTTGCTGACAGGCGCTACGGGATTTATCGGCCGTGTGCTCTTAAAACGCCTAAAAGAAAATGGCGCGTTCGTCTTTTCGCTGGCTCGCGGCGGCGCGGATTCTATCGAATGCGATTTACGTGATCCGGAAATGACCCGGCGGGCTATCGGTGCCAAACCATTTGATGGTGTTTTTCATCTTGCGGCCGCTGGCGTCACACCGGGGCGAGGGTTGAATGAAGAATCGATTCAGTGGAATGAAGAAATGACCGTGAATCTTCTTTTGGCGCTTGAAGAAATTTCGCCGTGTCCGGTGATAGTTGCCGGATCGTGGACGGAATACGGAGTGCTTGAAAATGGAATCGCGTCTGAGGAAGCTGAGTGCCATCCGCTTTCTCTCTATGGCCGTTCAAAGTTACGCTCTACTCAGGCGGCGTGTGCTTGGTCTATTCGTACGCAGCGTCCCCTCACGGTTTTGCGGTTTTTTAGCGTCTATGGCGCAGGGGAACCGCCGCATCGTTTAGGCCCGACGATTATATCGGCGCTTCAGCGAAACGAAGCGCCAAATCTCGGTCTGCCGGATCAAATCCGTGATTTTGTTTACGTCGATGATGTAGCAGAGGGCTGTATTAGGGCTCTTGCCTTACAGGAACCTGGCCTTTTATTAAATGTGGGAACCGGTATCGGTACGACCGTACGTGACTATTCCGATTTAATTCGTTCGGAAATGCATTCTTCGATTGCGCCGATTTGGGGCAGAGGCGAGCCGCGGCCATGGGATGTTCAGGCTGTAGTTGCTCGTACCGACCGGCTAAAGGAAAAGCTGGGCTGGATTCCGCAAATCTTGCCTGCCGAAGGGGTTTATCGTATGCTTAGATCTCTTTAAAGGTATGCTTGCGATTGTCCTTGGAACTCGGCCGGAAATCATTAAATGCGCGCCAATTATTCACGAGGCTATGGCTCGTGATCTTCCTGTATCCATTATTCACACGGGTCAGCATTACACGCCGGAGCTGGATGAAATTTTTTTTCGTACCCTCAGACTTCCGGAACCGCGCATGAATCTGCACGTTGGTTCTTCGGATCCCATAAAACAAATTACGACCATGATGCAGGGACTCCAGCCGGCATTTGCTCGGGTGCAGCCGTCGGCAGTTTTGGTTCAGGGCGATACGAATTCCGTTCTTGCTGGGGCGCTGGTTGCGCATAAAATGAATATCCCAATTGCTCATCTGGAAGCAGGATTGCGATCCGATGATTGGAGTATGCCGGAAGAAGGGAATCGGGTGATCACCGGCATGCTCGCAGAGCTCCACTTTTGTCCGACGGATCTCCAGCGGCGCCGGTTAGGAGTCGAGGGGATTGTCGAGGGAGTTCACGTGGTCGGCAATACGATTGTGGATGCGGTTCAGCATTATGCGGATCAGCCAATTTCGCCCGGTTTCTTTGAAAAATTCGGAATTGAACCGGGTCGGTATATTTTATTAACGATGCATCGGCCATCCAATGTGGATGATCCGGATCGTTTACGGCGTCTTCTGGAATGCCTTACACGGGCGGCCGAGACGCTTGGAACGCGTTTTCTTTTTCCGGTTCATCCGCGAACCGAAGCACGTATTCGTTCTGTCGGATTATGGGAGACCTATGAACAGGGCCCGTCTTTTATTTTGACTAAACCGCTTGGATATATCGAGCTTTTACAGCTGCAGAAGCATGCTCGCGCGGTCCTTACGGATTCCGGCGGTATTCAGGAAGAGGCGAATATTCTTCATGTGCCGTGTTTGACTCTGCGTTCGAATACGGAACGACCGGAGACCATTGAGGCGGGTGGGAATATTTTGTTTTATGAAACAAATCCAGCGGCTTTGGTTTCGTCGATTCGTGAATTGGAAGCGCGGCCGCGAACATGGCCTTGCCCATTTGGAGACGGAAAGACGGCAAAACGCGTGTTGGATATTTTGCTTACTAAAAAATTCAT
>DASTLG010000053.1:0-9761 GCA_035715245.1 Patescibacteria group bacterium | reverse complement strand
ATACACGTGATTCGAAATTAACTGGACGTTGCCCTCCCATTTTCTTCGAATTTTCTTTGCGAGAGAACTTTGATTTTTCCAGACGAACGCATAAGAAGAACGCGTTCTCTCGCCTCTTCTTGGATGCTGAAGCGCAGATTCTCAAAACTCTTCAACACCTAAGAAGGGATAGCTCTACGCCACATGAAGGCATTCTCGTGGCAGGGCGCTATCCCATTTCTTCTTTTTTCGCAAAGGGGCTTTTCATCGGGCGAGAAATCTTATTGTCAGAATGCTCCTTTGCCTTTTCTCGGTTCTCCTTGTTCTTTTTACAAGAGGACTTTTTGGCAGGTCTTGTAAATTCCACTTACAATGTCCTCTCGCCCACCATGTTTAATTCGAGAGAGCTTGATATGCCGTGCTAACTCTATGGTGATAACGCTCTCTCATTTTTTTCCAAGTTCTTTCGTGAGGGCTCATCACATTCTTATTCAGCCCTGAGAGCGATGCCCTCACACTTAAACCTATTTTCGCGAAAGATTAATGGACATCTGGTTCCTTTTAGGTCCAATCTCCCTCTCGCCTCTTTTTAGGAGTTTGATTCTATCAAAATTCTAAAAAGGGGAGATCTGACCGGGGTTTCATCGAATAGCCAACCAGCCAGCGATCTTCCCGTTCTTTCATCTTCGCGAGAGGATTCATGCGATTCTGATCGTTTTCTACCACGCCGATCGTCCTCTCGCCTCTTCTTGGACACTTGATACGCATCAATATTCTAAGAAGGGAAAGTCTATAAAGAAGTTTTGAGTCAATTAAGGTTGGGTCGACTTTCCCGTTCTTTTCTTCGCGAGAGAGTTATGAAGGAGCGTTTCCTCCAATTCGTGGTATAACCTCTCTCGCCTCTTTTTTGAAACTTGATTATGATCGAGATTCAAAGAAGGGACGGTCTCGGCAGTTTGCGCTTCAAGCTATTGTGAACACGACCTCCCGTTCTCTTCGAGAGGACTTACATCATGGTCATGTGAGTTTAGATTCCCATGTCCTCTCTTCACCAAGTTCGATTTCTAGAGAGCTCTCGAGTTCGTGCAGATATCTCAAATCGTGGAGCTCTCTCATTTTTTCCAAGTTCTTTCGTGAGGGCTCGCGGTATGGTCGTATCCTCTGGGACCGAGTTGCCCTCACACGTACCTTAATTTAGCGAGAGGACTCACCAGATGATCGGAACTCTTTACTACTATGCCGTCCTCTCGTTTTTTTATTCTTGACCGAACCACGATTATCGTTTAAAGAAAAAAGACGCGAGAGGCTAAGCACTGCTCGTTTTCAACTCACCTTCACGCGCCTCTCGCTCTCTTCTTCTATCCTGAAGTATCCGCAAGAGGACTTCCATTCAAGCCACCGAACGGCTTAGATCGGAGCGTCCTCTTGCTTTTATTTTGGTGACGTTTTTTACGGTTCAAGGCGATTCAAGAGACGCGGGAACGGAATGGTTTCGCGGACATGATGGATGCCGCAAATCCAGGTCGTAAGGCGTTCCAATCCAAATCCAAATCCCGAATGCGGAACCGAACCATATTTCCGCAAATCGAGATACCATTTGAATGCCTCTTCCGGCAGATGGTGCTCGCGAATGCGTTTCAGTAATTTTTCGTAGTCGTCTTCGCGTTGCGACCCACCAATGATTTCGCCATAGCCTTCCGGCGCCAGCAAGTCTGCACAGAGCGCGCGTGACGAGTCCTGGGGATCACGTTTCATGTAAAACGCCTTCACCGCTGATGGATATTTTTCGACAAAAATCGGTTTTTCATACTGCTGAGTGAGCATGGTTTCATCGTCCGCACCCAAATCGTCCATCTCCCCGATATCTGATCCGAGTTCGTGGAGTTTTTTAATCGCCTCCGCATGAGTCATGCGGACGAACGGCGGTACAATTTTTTTAAGCGGCTCCTGATTGCGTTCCAAAATTTTGAGTTCTTTCTGACAGCGTTCAAGCACACGCTGAACAATGAATGAAACCAGTTGTTCCTGAATCTGCAAATTTTCTTCATGCTCGACAAATGCGGCTTCTGCATCCATCATCCAAAATTCGATTAAATGCCGGCGTGTTTTTGATTTTTCCGCGCGGAAAACTGGCCCAAAATCAAAACAGCGTCCAACAGAAGCAATTGCCGCTTCCAAATAAAGCTGGCCCGACTGCGAGAGATAGGCTTTCCGTTCGCCAAAATAATCTATTTCAAACAACTCTGTTGTCCCTTCACAGGCGTTCGGAGTAAAAATCGGCGAATCAATTTTGCAGAATTCATGATCATGCATCCAGTCATAGGTTGCATAAATGATTTCATTGCGCACCTTTTGGATAGCCCATTGCGTCGGCGTTCGGAGCCAGAGATGACGATGATCAAGCAGAAAATCCGGGCCGTGTTCTTTTTTTCCAATCGGGTATTCTTCTGCTTTTTGAACCAGCTCAACGTTCGTCGCCTGTAGCTCGTACACACCTTCCTGCTTCGGATGTTTGCTCACGATGCCGCTTATGAGACATGAGGATTCAATGGTCATGGTCGAAGCCGCCTGCCAGCTCGATTCATCAACCGCTGATTTTACTACCACAGCTTGCGCAAATCCCGAGCCATCACGCAGCTCCAGAAAGGCGATTGATCCGCTTGAACGCACATTATAAGCCCAGCCTTTAATGGTAACCGATGCTCCAACTTGATTGGGGAATTCTTTGATCAGCGACATAGGATAAATCGCATTGTTGCGAAAGCTCAGGAATTCGTCAATAAAAAACCCTGCGCCGGTCGCAGGGAGAGAAAACTTACTTGGTCTTGTTCTGGTCCTTCGGATCGGAAGGGTCGTTCTTTGTCCAGTCCGTGTTGGAAAGCGAAAGAACGACCACGATCGCAACCAGAATGAGAAGGCCGCCAATTCCTAGAGCAGCACAACCATCCGAGGCTTCGACCGCGCCGCCGTCGGCAAGAGCCGGACGGGCATTCAGAATCCAAAACGCGATCACGGTGGCGACGAAGATTCGCGTCATTCCTCACCTCGCCTTTCTGGACCAGCCAACGCATGGCAGGTCTGGAAGCAGAGCTCCAACGGTCCAAAGTCCGTTCTTATTCGACATCGGCAGGCAGGTATGCCACAAGGCCGAATGCTGCTGGACTACGCAGATTTCACGTGGCCCAACATTCGTAACGATCGCCACATGCCCATGATCACCCCCGCGGCTGTCGCGGTCAAAAACCAGAATGTCGTTCACTTGCGGCGGCGTCGCGGATCCGTTCGCGTACGAAACCAGTTTCTTAGAACCGGGATCGTAGAAATAAGAGTCCGCGTGTCCGGAACGCGACATGTTCTTATGACGCTCATGCTCGTAGTAATACCGATTCACGAGCTCAACACACTCAAACTCCAAGCCGAATACGCCGCGCATATCTTCGCCCCGATGCCGTCGAACGGGAATCTCGTTGTAAAAACCAAGAACCTGTCCGCGCCACCCTTCATTCGAATCCGCCGGAACGACGGGAACGAGAGAACGCGACATATCCAGCGTGAGCGGGAACGATTCCCGATCGCCTAGATAGTAAGCGATTGCCGTATCAAACACGTAGCCGACGCGTCCGCCGCCGAATTTCCCGAGATACGGTCCGATCTTCTTATACGGACGCGTATTGTTCCAGAAAAGCAGAGGCTTGCCATGTACCGGCATCTCTGTTCCTTTTACGGCCCAGATATAAACCAGATCGAAGATTTCCGGAAGGCGTTCTCCAAGAGGTTCTACATGAAACGGCGAACCGGTTGGATTCTCCGGATCGTGAAACATATGGTAACCCCACCAGGTATACGGAAGTTTGGCTCCGGGGGCAGACGGCGTTCGGCCAAGCACGAGCATGAGGTGCGTATTCAAGTCCTGACCGCGCCGCACCACCTCGGGATCGGCCTGTGTCTGGTGATAGCGATAGCCGATGATATAGATCCGATCGGATGTCGCCTCGTCCCCTTCGCCGATCATGCCCAGTTTTTGCGAGAGCCAAAAACCTCGATCTGTTTGTTCCTGGATCTTTTTTTCATTCACGATCGCGAAATCCTGATCGCGCCGCCACACGAGCTCGAGCTTGTCTCGATTCTCGCGCGCGAACGTCCAGGCGTCCGTTACCTTGAGCCGCGGTTCACCGATCACGAAATTTGCCGCCTCGATCACCGAAGCCGCGCAAACCGATCGGCCCCACATGCTCTGAGGAATAAACGCGGGCGTACCGAGCGCACGAAAGTGAATCATGCCGTTCAAGAGTCCGCGCATCTCCTCTGGAGACCGCTTTGCTCTTGGCATTTTTCTCACGCGATCAAACATCTGTTCGCGCCGACCAGCATCAAAGCCGAACCCAGCGAGGGTTCCGAATATGACGCAAAGGGCGAACAGAGAACGAGAAATTGGCTGAGGAAAGCGCCGGAAGGCGGCCACGATCCGCCTAATGTATGCCATGCGGCACCTCCGTTCTGAATGTAAGGAGCCTATTTTATTATCATAAAAAAAGGCAAACGTCAATCGTCTGCCCTGTTTAATTTTTCTCTAACCCTCACCCCTATTTAAGAAAAACGGCCAATGACTCGAAAGCCGACACCATCGCTTCGACCCCTGCAAACACCATCATCGACACACGAAAGACCACCATCATTAGAATCCCCTCCAAACAGACGGTTAGAACCTTTCCCATAATCTCCAAACCATTCCTGAGTATCCGTCTTACCCCATTCTGGATAAAAAATATTCCCAAGGATATTGAATTCAATCGTACGCGGGATACTTACTTCAAGACCAGGGATAGAATGAAAATTCAATACTTTCGCAAAAGCTTCCAAAACTTTAGGATTCTCTAATTCATTCGACGACAAGTTGAAACGCGATCCCTTGATCTTAAAATCTTCTATAACATTCTTTTTCCGAAGTTCTTCAAGAGCTGGGCCAAGGGGGTCGTTTTCATACATCTGTTTACCTTTATCGAAATTTGGTTTTTTACGCGTATCAATTAAAATCCAACCTCCAAAAAGATCGAGCGCGGATAAATCAAGAAAGCCGCCCGTTTTGACCTCATCAAAGAATTCGACGCTATTTATGTATACTCCTCGGGTATATCGTCTTCCGGGCTTCTTTTTCCATCCTGGAAAATCAATGGGAGTAACTTCCAGGATCTTTCCTTCTCGGTCGCGCTTGATTTCGGCCACAGAGAGATTCGGCAGATAATGAAGTTCGAAACCCATGCGTCGCCATTCAAGAATACGTTCTCTCGTTGCTTCTTTAGGAAGGTGAGGAACAGGAATTTCTCTACCAAAAAACTTACGCAAAGCTTGAGTTTCACAAAAAATAATTTCACCAAAGATTTTTTCATCCTCGATTCGTTTTTGATCTTCTGGTGAAACAAGATTGGTTGCCTCTGGACCAAAATCCTCTTCTTGGATAGATGTAGATCCTGAAGCACTTATTTTGCTAAGCACCTTTTTTACAAAAGCTTTTTTGTCTGAAATACGCTCCCTTAGAGGATCGAATGGATTTTCGAGAGGATGGGAAGGCATATTAGACGGAACATCACCTTCCGGAAACCGTGGCCTTAATGCGGCGCACGCCGGCCGATACCGCTTCTTCTTTCTGGATTTTGAAGGATCCTAGCTCCCCTGTATGGCTCACGTGAGGACCACCGCAAATTTCAATCGAGAATTCCGAATCCGGCTCGCCCATAAAATACACCTTCACCTTCTCGCCATATTTTTGTTCGAACAAACCGATCGCTCCTCGCTTTTTCGCCTCATCGACCGTCATCTCTTCAAAATGCACGGGTAAATCTTTTTTGATCACCTCATTCACTATGGATTCAACGCGCGCGATTTCTTCCGGCGTCATTTTTTGCGGATGAGAAAAATCAAAACGCAAGCGCTCGGCCGTGATATTCGATCCTTTTTGCGCTACATGGACACCAAGAACTTCGCGCAGAGCACGATGGAGCAGATGCGTTGCCGTGTGAAGACGCGTGGTCTGTTCTGAGTGATCCGCTAGCCCGCCCTTGAATAGGCCGGCCGAAGCCGTTCGCGATAATTCCTGATGTTTTTTGAATTCTGATTCAAACGCGGCGCGGTCGATCGAAACGCCTCGTTCTTTCAAAATCTCTTCTGTTAATTCCAATGGAAAACCGTACGTCGAAAACAAGACAAACGCCTGTTCACCAGTCGGCGTGCCCATCTTTTCCAGCTCCCGCATCCCTTTTTCAATCGTCTTTCCAAATTTTTCCTCTTCCTTTTTCAATTCATTCACGATTCGCTCGCGGTTTGCTCGGAGCTCCTGATAAAAGTCACCAAACTCTTCCACAAAAATCTCCGCGATCTCATGCGTAAAGGACTCGTTTATCCCAAGGCGGCGGCCTTCGCGAATCGCTCGACGGATCAATCGTCTGACAATGTATCCTTGCCCAACATTAGAAGGAACGACTCCGCGAGGATCACCGATGACAAATGTCGCCGCACGCAAATGGTCGGCTAAAATTCGAAATGAACGGTCAATCTCCTCTTTTTTACCGTATTTTTTTCCGGAACGCTCCTCGATATTAGCAAAAACATGCTGAAAAATTTCCGTATCAAACACCGTGGCCACATTCTGCATCACGGCTGCCATACGTTCCAATCCCATTCCGGTATCCACGTTCTTCTGCGTCAATGGTTCAAACGCGAATACTTCTTCGGTTCCGACCGATGTTTTGACTTTCTGATACTGCATGAACACATTATTCCAAATTTCAACAAACCGGCCGCAATCGCAGTTTGGATGACACACCGGGCCGAACGCAGGATCGTGCTCACGTCCAGTATCGTAAAAAATTTCCGTATCCGGACCGCAGGGACCTGTCATTCCGGCCGGACCCCACCAGTTCTTTTTTTTCGGGTAAGCGTAAATACGCGGTCCTTTTTTTCCGGATGACGGCGCGTCCTTTCCCGGTTTACCAAGATCAGCTTCAATTCCCTTGCGTGTCAAAAACAACGACTGCCAAATACTGATTGAATCCGTATCTTTCGGCGCATCGCTGTCCCCTTCGAACACAGTTACAAACAGCCGCATCGGATCCAGATTCAGCCACTCTGCTTCGGTTAAAAATTCAAACGACCATTGGATCGCCTCGGGTTTGAAATAATCGCCAAGCGACCAGTTTCCTAGCATCTCAAAAAAAGTCAGATGACGATTATCACCGACCTCTTCGATGTCATCCGTTCTCAGACATTTTTGGCAATTCGCCAACCGCGTGCCTGCCGGATGCGCTTCTCCCAGCAGATATGGAACCAGGGGATGCATCCCGGCGGTGGTAAACAAGACCGTCGGATCATTTTCCGGAATCAGAGATGCCGACGGAATAATCGTATGTCCTTTTTCGCGAAAAAAATCGAGAAAACGCTGGCGGACAGTGGCTACGGTTATCATAAAATTTATTTCAAAGTTCTTTTGGAAGAGCCGCTTCAGCCGGAATACGATCAAGCTCCCCTTGCGCTGGCGCAAGCGGTTCATTTTTACGTCCGCAAAAATTGTTGTACAGCATCTCCGCTTGGTTCACAAAAACTTTCAGCAGACTCGTATCCAAATCCTGCAGACCCTGCTCGGGAAATGAAAGAAGAAGATACGCTTTACAGTCCTGCATACGATCAGAAGGAATCGCGAGGATCTGCTGGCCGTCTTCAGCGCGCACAATTCCATGTGACAAACCTTTTTCATGGAGCGCGCGCAGTTCACGGTTTGGAACGCGAAACACGACCGCCGCATCCGCCTGATGAAAAAACTCTCGTTCCGTTCTTAATTTTGATAATTCCAAGAAACGGATCATTGCCGCTTCTGCTCCGACCGCAGAGCACGCATTTGCCGCCAAAGCCGAGAATAATTCTTTCGGCACACGCACGGTTCCAAGAGGAGCGAGCGAGGCTTCGTTCGTAAATTTTTTCAGCAACTCAATTTTCCGATTTACGGATCCGATATAGGCGTATGAATTGATCAATTCAGCCTTGGCTTTTTGGTATTCGTTTTGCACCTCTTCTCGCTCCTTTTCGCGGCGTTCCATCAGCCGCTCATAGACCGTAAATGTAACGAGCCCGGCCATCCCAAAGAAAAAAATCGTGAGCTCTTCCAGACGCACCTCAGAAAAACCAAAAAAGCCGCGGGTGATCAGAGATGGCGATAAGACCGCAAGAACGAAAAACGTTAAATACAAAAGAGAAACCCATTCCAGTCGATGTGATTTCTGTTTCATGGCCCTAGCCTACGCCTACCAGGCTAAAATCACAAGATTTGAGACAAATCAATTTTTGCTGAATTTTTTGATCTTTTTTACGTGATGTTTAAAAAAATCGCGTTTGATCAGAGAGCCTCATTCCGCCTTTTCATTTTTTGCTAAAAATACACCCGCTTCAAGCTTCTCCATAATTTCCCCTCCACCAAGACATTCATTCCCGTGATAAAAGACGGCTGATTGTCCTGGGGCAAGCGCCCAAATCGGACGCCGGAAGCGGATAGAACACATATCTGACTCAAAGGCAATCTTCGCCCGCTCGGGCTTTTGATGATACCGGATGGCAACATCAACAGCTTTTGGAACGGTTGCCTTTGTATGCGCGATCAGATGAAGACGTGAAAGCCGAGCTTCTGCCGAAAAGAGAAGCGGATCATCCCGGCGCGGAACAATAATCAGCCGATTCAGTTCACGATCCTTTGCCGCAACATACCATGCTTGGCGATCACGACTCACGCCAATTCCCTGCCGCTGGCCAATGGTATACGCATCCAATCCATCGTGCCTTCCGAGGACCTTTCCATCAGCTGTTACAATTTCACCGGGGCGCTCTTTGATGCGCTTACGAAGAAATTCATGAAAATCCAATTTACCGATAAAACAGATCCCCTGACTATCCGGCTTTTCCGCGGTCGGCAAACTCCAGGCTTTTGCCAGCACTCGAACGCGTTTTTTTGTTAGATCTCCGATCGGAAAAATGGTTTTTGTTAAAACAGATTGGGAAAGGCGATGAAGAAAATACGACTGATCTTTTCCCGGATCTTTTCCTTTGTAAAGATGCGCGACTTCCCGCTGGTCAATTTTTGTCTGCGCATAATGCCCGGTCGCAACGGCATCAAATCCTAAGGCTATGGCCGCCTCAAAAAATAATCCGAATTTTATTTCTTCATTGCAGAGAACATCCGGATTCGGCGTTAATCCCTGCTGGTATTCCTGGAACATCCGATCCAGTACGCGTGAACGATATTCTTTTTCAAAATCAAACGTGCGGAGCGGAATATCCAGCTTTGCCGCAACCCGGATCGCATCTCTTCGATCGGCTTGCCAGGCGCATTCTCCCGTCCAAAGATCTTTTGTATCCGACCAATTTTTTATAAACCCGCCGCATACATCATATCCCTGGCGCATAAGCAGAGCGGCCGAGACGCTCGAATCAACCCCGCCGGACATGCCGACGAGGATTTTTAGCCTCGGACTTTTTTTGCGCCAAAACATGCGAAAAAGTTATTCGGATTCGCTGAATTGGTCAAGGAGAGGAACAAGCGCTTCGCCGTCCAAAACACGAATACGACGCAGTTGAAACCGCGAAGAATCCGTGTGCAGAGAGCCGAGGCGAACGCCAAAGGCAAGGGTATAGCCGGCTCGCTCGACTTCTTTCGCGATTGCAAACGACCAGCTTCCGTAAGGATACGCGAAAGCGGTAATGGAATGACCAAGGAGTCGCTCTAAATCCTGTTTGGATCCGAC
>DASTLG010000052.1:0-16239 GCA_035715245.1 Patescibacteria group bacterium | reverse complement strand
GTTTGGTCACGTACGCCTATGTTAATCTTCCGGCGGAAAGTCTGGATAAATCGCTTTTAACGGATGTGCCGGGGACGGTGGATTTGCTGAAAAAAATGCTGGAGAAGGCGCGCGTGACGACTAAGAAAACGATTTCTGCTTTGCCGATTTCTTCTGTTTTTTCTTCGATTTTAAGCGTTCCAACCGTTGATGAAAAAGAGCTGAAGACGGTTGTGACCAATCAGGCGAAAAAATTAATTCCTTTGCCGATTGAAGAAGTCGCGCTCGATTTGAAAGTGATCGACAAAACAGAAAAGAAAGAAGAAGGAAAGCCGGCTACGCGTGTGCTGGTTACAGCCGCTCCGAAAACGCTTGTCAATCAATACGTGGATATTTTTAAACAAGCTGGACTGGAATTGATTTCGCTCGAGACGGAAGCGTTCGCCCACATTCGTTCGTTAATCGGGAAGGATCGTTCAACGATCATGGTCGTTGATATCGGTTCCCTTCGCACTAATATTCTTGTGGTGGAGAATGGGATTCCGTTCGTGATTCGATCCATTGCGACGGGCGGAAACGCGATCACGCAGACGATCGCAAAGACGCTCGGGATTCCGGTTGAACAGGCAGAATCGATGAAGCGCGATATTCATTCGATGCAGTCGTTTGCTCCGGCTGGCGATTTGACGCCAATTCTTTCGGTTCTTCTCAAACCGATTCTGGATGAAATCCGTTATTCATTCAATTTGTACCAGACACAAGAGAGCGCGCGCGGACCAAAGCGGATCGATAAAATAATTTTGACGGGAGGATCTTCGCTTTTGCCGCGTTTACCGGAATTTCTGACTCAGCAGGTGAACGTGAATACCTACCTTGGAAATCCCTGGGCGCGCATTGTGTATCCGCCGGATCTGCGCCCGGTATTGGAAGAGCTTGGTCCGCGTTTCGCGGTTCCGATTGGTTGCGCTATGCGGGATATTGATAGCTGAAGAATGTCGTTCGAAAAAAAAACCCAAGCCGGTCGGATCATTGATTGTCTTGACACGGATTCACGAATGGCTTGCGGTTCCGTATACTGATGCCGCTATGGGATTGCGTGTTTTATTTATTGACCAAGATCAATTTTTTACGGAAATTTGTGCAAAGCGGTTTAAAGAAAGCGAAGCAGATTTGCTTTGCGCCGCGCGCGGATGTGAGGGAATTGCCCTTGCAGAAAAAGAGCAGCCGCACGCCATTGTTCTGGATTTGAAACTTGCGGAGGGCGATGGGTTTCAGGTGCTCGAGAGTCTGATTTCGAATGAGCGGACAAAAGACATTCCGCTATTCGTTTATACGTCTCTTGGGACCAAGGAAGATATTGAACGATGCCTTGAACTCGGAGCGGCTGAGTATCTTTTAAAAACACAGCATCCGCCTGAATCTGTTCTTTCTTTGATCCAGCGTGTGATTGCTGATGTTTCACAATCAAAAGCGAAAACGGTATACTAGCGCCAATATGAGAAATCGTTTCATCCCTGCGTTCACGGTTTTGGAGCTTATTATCGTGATCGCGGTGTTTGGTTTGCTTGCGACGCTTTGGGCGATTTCCTGGAATAGTGCACGTGCGGAATTGCGTGATGCTCAGCGCCTTTCGGATATCAGCGTTCTGCGGAGCGCGCTTAGTCAATACTGGCTCGAAAAAGCGACGTACCCGGTGGCAACCAATCTCGATTTGGGAAAACCCGGCGTAAATGCTGATGCGCTTACTCCAAACGGATTTGTTTCTAAGTCAGACGTTGGAACGTCTGTGTATCTCTCGCCGATTCCGCAAGGGCCGAAAACCGGAGAATATTATCGTTATCATGGCGGCGCCACTGGATACTCCATCCGCTTTCAAACCGAGCGCGTGACCGCTTTTGGAAATGCGAATGTCTATTTTGCGCACGCGTCCGGCATAGACACGAAAGACGAAGAAAAATGATCCTTGGCGCGATTCTTGCGGTTTGTTTCGGCGCGATCTTCGGTTCGTTTATCAATGCCTTGATCTATCGCGTCCATGACCGATCGACTCTTTGGGGCCGATCGGTTTGCGAATCCTGTTCTCTACGCATTCAGCCTCGGCATTTGGTTCCGATCTTCTCCTGGCTCTGGCTTCACGGGCGTTGTCCGCACTGCAAACGAAAAATTCACATTCACCATCCGATCGTGGAAGGCCTTTCCGCCATTTTTGCCGGCATCGTATTTTTTCGGCATCCGTTCATAGATCCTGCGCAGACGGTTCTCTTTTGTTTTGAGTTCTTTTTTATTTTGAATCTTCTGTTTTTGTCCGCATTCGACTGGCGCTGGAAACTTTTGCCGATTGAATGGATGGTCGCTTCTTTTTTTCTGTTTTCCCTCTGCGGAATGGCGCTTGGTCTCCATTCTGTTTTATCGGTGATTATCGGCGCGCTCTTCGGGTTTGGATTTCTTGGGATACAAACGGCTTTGTCCAAAGGAACGTGGATGGGAGCGGGAGATCCGTGGCTTGGCGCGCTCATCGGCGGAACTCTCGGCTGGCCGCTCATAGCCGTATCGTATTATCTGACGTATGTCGGCGGCGCGCTTGTTGTTATTCCATTTTTCATGATGAGGCGAATCTCTGTCCGAATTCGGCTTCCGTTTGCTCCGCTCCTTAGTATGGGCGCGATCGGCGCACTCTGGTTTGGAGATCAGCTTGTGAATGTGATCCGGCATTGGTGGGGTGGATAAAAAAACCGGCCAAATTGGTCGGCAATAAGTTACGCATAAAATTTTTCTAATTCAGCGGTCGTTTCTTGTTCGGGAATGACATGGTAGATCGAAATTCCGCAATCACCGAGAACCGCCACCCGAAAGTGGCCGGCCGGAGGCGGAAGAGAAAGGATGGAGGCGAGCTCAGGCAACATGCGCACGAGCATCCGGCTCAATCCCTGATAGTCCAGGGAAACGGTGATTACGCAGAGCACAGGAGCGCAGAGGGATCTTCGCTCGTGAAAATTCCAGTCATAGTCCGGAATTAGATGGTTGACAAGGGGCCGCCAATTTTTATCATCCATGTCGATGCAAGCCAGCATGCAGGTTGTGTTGGTATGTCCGTGCTGGAGTGCATCGTAGGCCATGCCGGCCAGATCGGTTTTATTTTTTTCAAAGAGGACGTGCCTGGTTGGATGCGGCGCATCCATCCTTAGACTCTGGACCGTTTTTGATGCCGCGGAAATTTTTGCGCAAGCATCTGGATCTCTTCATCGGAAAAAGCGCGAATTTCTTTCTGCTTCAAAAGCAGATCCCAAATTTCGCCGATCAGAACAGCGGCGGCGCATTCCCGCAAAGTCTCCAAACCGTGAGCGGCGGTTTCGAGAGGATTTGAGCGCCAAAGATCTGCCATGCGCGTTCGTTTGCCGGGATAATTCGTTCCCGCGGCGACAATCGCGCCTAATTTTTCCGGCTTGAATTTCCGCAGCTGTTTGAGGGCGAATGGATAGAAAAAATGGAGCGGTTTCGTATGGGCGATTTTGAGAATTTCCTTGTGACTGAAAACGAGCCACTTTGGACCCGAACGGTCCCGATTCGAGTTCAACACAAGACGCAACCCATTTGATTCGATGATATTTAAGGCGAAGACTGTGCTTCTCCTCATGGCCCCTTGACCTCTGTTCAGGTTTAAAGTCCGTCTGATCAGAACCGGCTTCTGATCGACAAAAATCTAGTCGAGTCATCCGTTTTTGTCAATAGATTTTTCTGGCTAAAATCGCGAAATTCCGCTATCATTTCTCCATTAAATCAATTTGTGTTGGTCTGCTATGACTCATACGGAAGCCCGCGAACGCGTCAGTAAATTGCGGAAAGAAATTGATCATTATCGGTACGAGTATCATGTGCTGGATCATCTTTCGATTTCCGAAGCGGCTCTCGATGCCTTAAAGCATGAGCTTTATAAATTGGAGCAGGAATTTCCCGATTTAATCACGCCGGATTCGCCGACACAGCGCGTGGCCGGGAAGGCGCTCGCGGGTTTTAAAAAAGTGCGGCACGAA
Organism: Patescibacteria group bacterium; assembly: GCA_035715245.1. Taxonomy (GTDB): domain Bacteria; phylum Patescibacteriota; class Patescibacteriia; order 2-12-FULL-60-25; family 2-12-FULL-60-25; genus VGLT01. Next base: position 12,229 of record DASTLG010000052.1, on the reverse strand, counting down.
ATTCCCATGCTTTCGATTGAGGACGCATTTTCTCGAGAAGAAGCCGAAGCCTGGGTGGCACGCCTGACAAAATTGCGGCCATCCGCATTTGATCCAAAGGGAATGCCGCGAGAAGGATTTTTTGCCGAACTAAAAATGGATGGATTAGCCATGTCGCTTGTTTATCAGGACGGTGTTTTTATCGAAGGATCTACCCGTGGCGACGGGCTGATTGGCGAAGATGTGACGGCGAATTTACGGACCATTGAAGCGATCCCGCTCCGATTGCGGACACCGGATGAACACGAGGTTGCTGCATTTTTAAAAAAACACCACGGCAATATCAATGCGCGGGAAGCTGAATCGTTTCTTCTCAAGCAAAAAGGGCGGATCGAAATTCGCGGAGAAGCATTTATGAGCAAACGCCAGCTGGATGATCTAAATAAAATATTAAAAAAACGCGGTGAGCCGGAACTGGCGAATCCGCGCAACGCGGCCGCCGGATCGATTCGTCAGCTTGATCCAAAAATCGTGGCTGAACGCCGACTTTCTTTTTTCGGATACGCTATGTTTGGGGATCATGGAGCGGCTACGCACGAACAGATTCATGAAATGATCGCTTTACTGGGCGTTCCGCAGAATTCGCTGAACCACCGAGCAGAAACTCTTGAGGAAGTTGAACACTTTCATCAGTCACTCTTTAAAAAACGAGATTCCATGCCGTACTGGTTTGATGGAATTGTAGTGAACGTAAACAGCCAGGCGCTTTTTGAAGCTCTTGGAGTCGTTGGAAAAACGCCGCGCGGAGTGATTGCCTGGAAATTCCCGGCAGAGCAGGGAACGACAATTGTACGCGAGATTCTCGTTTCCGTCGGGCGAACCGGCGCGCTCACGCCGGTTGCGGTTATGGATCCGGTTTCTCTTATGGGAACGACCGTGACGCATGCATCCTTGCACAATGAAGATGAAATCGAGCGGCTTGGACTTAAAATCGGCGACACCGTGATTGTAGAAAAAGCAGGTGATGTGATCCCGAAAATTGTGCAGGTCCTGCCGAAATTACGCACGGGAAAAGAAAAACCGTTCCACATGCCAAAAACATGTCCCATGTGCGGATCGCCGGTCAAGCGTAAACCCGGCGAAGTGGCGACTATGTGCAGTAATCGGAATTGTTTTGCGCAAGAGCTGGCAAAACTGCTTCATTTTGTGGGGCAATCAGCTTTTGATATTCGAGGGATCGGCGATCGAATCGCGGAACAGCTGATTCAACGCGGGCTTGTGAATGAGCCGGCAGATATCTTCCGATTAAAAGCAGGTGATTTTTTGACGCTCGAAGGATTTGCTGATCTTTCTTCAGAAAAACTAGAACGAGAAATTCAGTCGCACCGCCGGATCCCGCTTGATCGCTTTATTAACGCGCTTGGAATTCGTCATGTAGGCGAACGCACGGCGAGCGATTTGGCAAAAGCCTTTGGTTCAATCGAAGCCTTGAAAGATGCCTCCAAAGAAGAATTATTGTCCGTTGCCGGAATCGGCGAAGTGGTCGCGGACGCGATTGTCGAATTTTTTGCGCAAGAACACCATCGTAAGGAACTGGAACATCTGCTTCGTTTTGTGGAGGTCGAGCGGGCAAAAAAACTCTCTGGGCCGCTTACAGGAACGACGTGGGTGATTACCGGAACGCTTGATGCTTTGTCGCGCGAAGAAGCGAAAGAAAAAATACGCGCGCTGGGCGGGCAGGTGAGTGAATCTGTTTCAAAACAGATCTCGTTTGTTGTCGTTGGCGCGGAGCCCGGATCCAAATATGAAAAGGCGCAGAAATTAGGAATTCCGATCTTGGATGAAAAGAGTTTTTTGAAAAAGATTGAATAAAGCCGTGAATTCGATTACCCTTGGACCGTATGAGTTTAACCAAAGAAGAGGTGGCGCGTTTGGCGGCTCTTTCTCGCCTTTGTCTGGCGGAAGAGGAAATGGAAAAAATGCGGCATGAATTGGATCGTGTTTTGGAATATGTTGATCGATTACAGAAAATCGATACCGAACATGTGCCGGAGACAGGTACGCGGCCAAAAGAATTCTTACGTGAAGATGTTGCTCTGCCGGCGGACGAAGCGGCACGCTCGCTGATCATTTCTAATTTCCCCGATCGCGTTGGCAACGCGCTGCAGGTTCCAGCTGTTTTTGAGGACCCAAAAAAATAATATGAAAGAAAAGCAGACGATCGCTTTGATGAGTGAGGCGCTGGAAAAGGGGGAATGCTCCTCTGTTGAACTGACAGAGCGTTATTTAAAGCAGATCACCGGATTGAACGGAGCTCTAAATGCCTATCTGGAAGTTTTTTCAGAAGACGCGCTTGCAAGCGCCCGGCAGTCAGACGAGCGCCGGGCATCTGGTTCTTCGTTTGGGCCGCTTGATGGAATTCCCATCGCTATTAAGGACAATATGCTCCTGCAGGGAAAATCCTGTACAGCTGGATCAAAAATTTTAGAAAACTACGTCGCTCCTGAAGATGCGACGGCTGTTCGGCGGGCGCGGGCGGCCGGAGCGGTTATTCTCGGCCGGACAAACATGGACGAGTTTGCCATGGGTTCTTCAACTGAGCGATCGGCGTATGGCGTAACCAAAAATCCGCGCGATCCAGAACGGGTTCCTGGCGGATCGTCAGGCGGAAGCGCGGCGGCGGTAGCGGCGGATTTATGCGGAGCGGCGCTTGGGACGGATACGGGCGGATCGATTCGTCAGCCCGCTGCTCTTTGTGGAATCGTTGGGCTTAAGCCAACCTACGGTCGTGTCTCTCGTTCCGGCATCATTGCCATGGCCTCGTCGCTCGATCAGGTTGGACCTATGACGAAAACGGCGGAAGATGCCGGACTGCTCCTTCAGGCCATTGAAGGAGAAGACCCGCTTGATCAAACCACCGTTAAAACATCGCCGCTCGTCATGAAAAAACCGGTCTCTCTTAAAGGTCTTCGAATCGGCCTGCCGAAAGAAGCCTGGGGCGAGGGAATGAGTGATGCTGTCCGGTTTCATGTAAACGAAGCCATCGAAATTTTAACGTCATTAGGTGCAAAGGTAACCTCTGTTCCGCTGCCGTACGTAGAAGAAGCGCTCGCGGTGTATTACGTCCTTATGCCGTGTGAAGTCTCCGCAAATTTATCGCGCTATGACGGAATGCGTTATGGAAAACGGGAAACAATGAAAACGCTGGCTGAAACGTATGCGGCCTCGCGCGGACACGGATTTGGTGAAGAAGTCCGCCGGCGAATCATGCTTGGAACTTACGCGCTTTCAAAAGGGTATTATGATGCTTATTATCGGCAGGCAAAAAAAGTGCAGACGCTGATCCGGCGCGCGTACGAAAACGCATTTACCGATGTCGATGTTTTGATCACGCCGACCACGCCGACGACGGCGTTCAAGATCGGTGAAAAAATACATGATCCGCTTGCCATGTACATGGAGGATATTTTTACCGTCGCGGTGAATGTCGCGGGTCTGCCGGCGGTTTCTATTCCGTGCGGCGATCACGAAGGTTTGCCTGTTGGCATGCAGCTCATCGGCAACGCATTTGAAGATGCAAAGATTCTGGATATCGGATATGCTTACGAACAGGCGCGTGGTTAGCCGTTGACCTTCACATTCCATTTTTTTTCGTATGTCTTTTGTTCCGTATCTTGTCGCGGCCATTGTCTTAATCCTGATTGTTTCCGTTCTGGTCAGCAAGATTCAGAAGCTTTTTCAGCGTCCAGAGATGATCGGATTGGAACCAGAACAGGCAAAGGAAAAATGGGAAGAAGTAAAAAGAATGTCTGATCAGGGCGTGATGGGCGCAAAAATCGCGGTTATTGAGGCAGATAAACTTTTGGATAATGCGCTGAAAGCGATGTTTATGCCTGGTGAAACCCTGGGAGAGCGTCTGAAAGTGGCTGCGTATAAATATCCAAAAATTCGAAATGTTTGGCCGGCTCACAAATTACGCAATCAACTTGTCCATGATGCAAGTTTCGAGATCACGCCGCGTCAAGCAAAAGAAGCGCTTCGCGGATTTGAAGATGCTTTAAAAACCCTGCACGTTTTATAAAGTTGGTTTCTACGCTGGAGAAGTGTATCCAGTACCATGCTTCCCTATTTTTCTTCCACGGTTTATCACGTGTTTGGAATCCCATTGCAAACCTGGGGAACGTTTGTGGCGATTGGATACGCCGTCGGCGTGTATCTCGCATGGCGGCGCGCAAAACAGCGGGGATTGGATGAAAAGCGCGTTCTTGATTTAGCGTTCTGGATTTTTGTCGGCGCGTTTGTAGGTGCGCGCTTGTTCCACGTCTTTTTTTACGAACCGGCGTATTTTTTCCAGCATCCATTCGAAATTCTTGATCCGCGCCGTCCTGGATTTGCTATTTTTGGCGGATTTCTCGGCTCGGCACTCGTGGTCTGGTTTTTTGTAAAAAAATATTCCTTGGACTTTCTGGCGTATGCGGATGCGCTTATTTGGGGCTTGCCGTGGGGCTGCGGCATCGGCCGGATCGGCTGTTTTCTCATTCATGATCATCCGGGAACGCTCACGCATTTTATTCTTGGAGTGAAATATCCGGACGGAACCGTTCGTCATGATTTAGGGCTTTATTTATCCCTCATCGGATTTCTGACCGGCATTCTTTTTCTTGTTTTGAACAAATGGAAACGGCATCCTGGATTTTGGCTGGGGATGTACATGATGATTGAAGGTGTTACGCGGTTTACGCTGGATTTTTTACGAATCGCCGATACCAAATACTTTGGACTGACTCCGACGCAATATCTTTCTATTCCATTATTTGCCGCTGGATTGTGGCTCGTGATCCGCAAAACGCGTCGAGTGTGATATCCTAAAGAGCACGGAGCTCTCGCTGGAGAGGCGTAGAATTTTTAAATTCGAATATCCTGATTTGAACTTTTGATTTCGAGCTTCTATTTTCTTTTATGTACGATGCGGTGATCGTCGGAGGTGGTCCCGCGGGTTTGGCGGCGGCTCTTTATCTCGCGCGGCAAAAACTTTCGTTTGTCCTTTTAGCTGATTTATTTGGCGGTCGCGCTCTGCAGTCCGCAGATATTGAAAATTATTTAGGATTCCATCTCCTAAACGGAATTGAGCTTGTGCGCCAGTTCCGGGCTCATTTAGAAGATTACAAAAATCAGATCCTTTTAAAAGAAGGGGAAATGGTGCGGGAGATTAAAAAAACGCGTAATGGATTTTCCGTGCAGACCGACGAGCGTTCGTACGAAACCAAAACGGTGCTCATTGCAACCGGCACGCGTCCGCGCATGCTTTCTATTCCGGGAGAAAAACTCCTGATCGGAAAAGGCGTGACGTATTGTGCGACGTGTGACGCGCCGTTATTCCGCGGAAAAAAAGTGTACGTCATTGGCGGCGGAAATGGAGCGGCGGATGCGGCCTTGTTTGCTTCAAAATATGCCGGAGAAGTGGTGCTCGTAACGGTGAATAAATCCATGCAGGGCGAACGCCGTCTTTTAGAAAAAGTCCGACAGGAAAAAAATATCGTCGTCAAAACGGAAACGCGAACCGTTCGTATTCTTGGTCGAAATCACGTCGTTGGAATCGTGTTAGCTCATCCGGATGGAGCAGAAGTCAGCGAACAAGCAGATGGTGTATTTGTCGAAATCGGTTCCTCGCCTGCGGCGGATTTTATCGACCTGGTAAAGAAAGATCGTTCTGGTCAAATTGTCGTTGACAAGAGGAATCAAACAAGTGTAGAAGGTATTTGGGCGGCTGGAGATGTTACGGACATTGCCGAAAAACAAATTGCCATCGCGGTAGGTGAGGGAGCAAAAGCCGCGCTTTCAATAATTCAATATTTACTAACCCATTAATTATGGAAGAAGCACAGACGAATTCTCGCGGGCTCATCATTGGCATTGTAGGTCTTGCGGTTCTTATTTTTGCCGGACTGATCTGGCTGCTTGTTAAAGCACCCGGTGATTCAGGATTGCCGCAAACAGAGAATGTTAGTTTTAATGATGTTGATGAGCCAAGCACTGGACCGGCAAATGCGAAAGTCGTGGTTCATGTCTACAGCGATTTTCAATGCCCGGCCTGCCGTGCGGCTGAGCCGTCGTTGGAACAGACGATCCAAAAATTTCAGGATCGTGTAAAATTTGTCTGGAAAGATTTTCCGCTGGAACAGCTTCATCCGAATGCGCGCGCCGCGGCCGATGCGGCTCGATGCGCACAGGATCAGGGGTGGTTCTGGAAATTCCATACTGAGCTTTATAACAATCAGGACGCGTGGGCGGCGGCCGCGAATCCGCAATCTTTATTTGAGCAGTATGCGGGCAAGGTTGGAATGGATGTCCCGAAGTTTATCGCCTGTTATACCAACAAGGCCAAAGACGCGCTGGTTCAGAATGACATCGCGGAAGGCAGTAAAAATAGTGTCGACGCTACGCCGACGTTTTTCGTTGGTAATAAACGTTATTTCGCGATGCCGGCGGCGCAATGGGATCAGGTGCTGACCCAAGCGTTAAGCCAAACAAAATAGAATCGTCTTGACAGGAGTATTGTCTCCTGTTTGTGCGGCCCCTACACTAGTGACGAATTTGTTCACCTATTTTTCTTTTTCTTATGGAGTCAACGTCCAGTTTTTGGCAAGGCAGCCCAAAGAGTATGTTTCTCATGGGTTTGTTTCTTGGCCTTGCCGCGGCTTCGATCGCGGGTTTGATTCTGGTTTTGAGCTTCGTCTGGAATGGGCGGGCGCTTGCGGCTAATTCAAATCCAAACTCGAATGGACAAGTCGCGAATCAGCCGAGCGCACCTCAACCGAGCGCGCCTCAGCCCACGCCGGCTCAGCCGGTGAAGGCCGTGAGCGCGAGCGATCATATTCGCGGCAATAAAAATGCAAAAGTGACGCTGATTGAATACTCAGATTTTGAATGTCCTTACTGCAAGCGGTTTGAACCAACCGTTGAACAAGCGCTGAAAGATTATCCAAACGATGTGCGTCTCGTGTATCGCCATTACCCGCTTTCGTTCCATCAGAATGCCGAAAAAGAAGCAGAGGCTTCGGAATGCGCGGCAAAACTCGGCGGGGATGCGGCGTTCTGGAAATATCATGACAAGATTTACGCGGAAACAACGTCAAACGGAACGGGTTTTTCGCTTGATCGTCTGGTTCCCTTGGCTGGAGAAATCGGATTGGATAAAGCAAAATTTCAGACCTGCCTTGATAGCGGTCAGATGAAGGCGAAAGTCGATGCAGACTATGCTTCCGGAAATGACGCGGGAGTTGAAGGCACGCCGGCAACCTTCGTAAACGGTCAGCTCGTTTCGGGAGCTGTGCCGTATGACAATTTGAAAGCCGCAATCGAGGCCGCCAAAAAATAATTGCCAGAAAAGAAATCTAGATCCGCTCATTGCCCAATGGGCGGATCTTTGTATTCAGAGCTGATATAATGCTTTCGTTAATATGGCAAATCTTGAATGTGTTTTTTACCATCCAATCGATTCCCGTCAGGAAGAAATCGGTCGTCCAGTGAGAATCGATCTCAGATCAGATGGCGCGGCTGATGTATCTCGTCTGCCGGACGACCTTCGAAAACGGCTTGAACGAAGCGGTGTTTCAGATCCGTTTGGCGGGGTGGTGTTTCCGGAAGCTGGTTCAAAATTTCTTGAGCTGTTGCTAATTTCGTCCTCTGGATATGAGCGGTTCCGGACGAGTGATTCCATTCAGCGGCTATGAATCCGTTTGCACAGGCGGAAAAAGGTTGGCCAAAAATTCCGTCAGCTCCGCGTCTAAATCCGGAAGAGATTCAGGAAGCGGAAGCGTGGGAAAAGGGAATGGAGTTGCGTGAAAAAGCATGGAAAGAAATTGATCATGACACGATTGAATGGCTGAAAGAGCACGATCCAGAACGAGCCGGATCGATCATGGACTGGATGGAAACTCTGCGTGACGGGATGGAATTGAGCCGTCAAAGCGTTGGCGAGCCGGGAAAAAATCCAATCGAATTCAGACAATTCCAGAGCAAGGAAGCGGAGGAACGTGGGCAAGGTCTGATGCTCTCCGGGTATTTTAAGCCTCAGCAATTGCCGCACATGTACACAGAAATGGCGGAAAATGGAAAAACGCGGCTCGTGTATGATCAGCGAGTGGTTGTAAAAAATGGTTTGCCAAAAACAGAACGCCGCGTGTTAGGAGCATTGCATCAAGGAATGGTTGTTCATTTCTCGGCAAAAGTTGATAAAGGAAAATTTTCCGTTCGTCTCCGACATCCAATCACAAAAACCGAAGAATTTGGCTGGGCAAAAGACCGGATTATGGCCGCAGAAGGCCGTCAAAAATTTCTCGCGCCATACACACAGGGAATTGCCCGCTATTATGGAATTTCTGAGCGCCAGACAAGCCTTCCTGAACGTGAAGGCCGATTTACGTACATGATGGGGATGGAACCGGAACGGCTAGCGCTGAACGAAGCGGCGTTCAGTCGGATGGGGCTTTTGCTTGGCGCGATTGATGAAGTTCCGGTTACGGTTTTGCGTAAAGAGTCGAATCAATTTTATTCGGGTCAGGAAGCGAAATCCGCAAAAAAGATGAAAAAACTTGGTCCGATGACGAGTGATCAGATGCATGAACTGGCACGAAAAGGAGAAGCGTTTTTTTCAAAAGATCAAGGGGGGGAAGAGGAACGTGAATCGTTCATGAAACTTGCGATTTTGGATTATCTCTTTGGGTCCATGGATCGGCATGGAAATAATTTTTTCTACGATGTGGAGCGACACCGATTTTATGGAATTGATAACGGACTCTCATTTGGATTCCAAATGCAGAGCAAGGGCGGCCGAATCGCGCCGGTAAACAGATTTCGTTCGGTTCCGATCGGGATTGTTCTTCGGCATCCGGATTGGAAACTAAAGGATCAAACTTTTCTTGCTCGATTAACCAATATTCGCGATCGTTTGGCGCAAGCGCTTCAAGGCGCCTCGAATCACCAGCCGTTTGAAATCATGAATGTCCGTGATCCGGCGGTGCGTTTAATTCATTCGATTTTCACCGAACTCTATCGAACCTATCCTGTGCTGGTGCGAGAAAAATTAGTCAGTGGAGATATGCGCAATTTATTAGCTCGACTCGATTCTGTTATTGAACATAAGCGCCCGCCTTTTCTTTCCTCTGAAGAACCCAACGCTGAATTTTTAGATGATCTGCAGTTTTATCGTCTTCCGAACATTCCGCCGATCCAAACATCAGTATCTCGAGAACGTGAAGAAGACAGGACCATGCGCGCAACAAAAATAAGAGGATGATCAAAAATAAAACCACCAGGAAGCTTTGCTTGCCTGGTGGCGATTGCAGTAAATTAGATGGCCGTGCGCTCGGGCATCCACACATGAAAGAGCCCACGCGGAATCATCTGGACACGTCCTTTACGGAGCAGTCCCGCGAGCTCGGCCAGCGTCAGGGACGCCTTGGCGCCGAGAATGTTGAAGAAAACCACGGCGAAATACAGGGTGGCTTCGCCGCTGGTCATCCAGCCGAAATAGGACCGAAGTCCGTCATTCTCGAAACGACTGGACCACTGGACCGTAAACAGGTCGATCCATGGCAGGGCGAGCACGAACCAGACAGCGAGCGAAAAATACGAATAGACTTCAAACGCCGTGATCTTGCGCGTCCTGGCGAATTTCCGGTTGATGATCTCGGTCGAACCCATGATGCCGTACACGTGCTTCAGAAGGTAATACGTGATGAGCAGAATGATCGCGAGTGTGGAGTAGACCGTCGCGAGAGCTGCGAGCGCGTAGTACATGGCACCTCCTTTGGCGAGTTCCTGCGAAGCAGCAACGAGGAAAAAATTTCTGAGCTACTGTTTCGCAAGAGATCTAGTCAAAGTCAACGAAGGATTCGACCTTACAATAAATAAATTATTACTTGAACAAGGCGGAATTTAACATATTTTTGCCGTTTTGTCAAGCGCTGTACTTCAGATTCCTGCCAATGGGTTGGACCAAAAGAAGGAGAGTTTTGTAGAGAGGTCGACAGAGATTCTACAGAAAAAAACGCCGCTTTTTTTTGGAAAAGCGGCGAGTCTAATAGGACAATAGGTTATTGATTTTGAATGCGAGCCAGTAGAGATTTTTACTTCTGCTTCTGTTGGCGGTAGGTATCGACGAAAGTTTCGTGTTGCCGAAACCCCTGAATGATAATCTTGTTGCCCGCTTTCTTTACGATGAAGAGCATGCTTTCGTGGAAGAGATGACCGGTTGTCCCGATCTCGATATTCTGGGGATCGGGATCAATGATCACTGCCTGGCCGGGCGTCGAAGAAACGACGGAAGTGCCGCCGTCGGCCGCAATCTCGATGACGAATGCTGGATTGGGCATGACTTGCTTGACAGGTTGGCGGCTTTCCGTGTTTTCACTGCATCCGCTTATGCTAAGGACGACCACGGCCACCAGTAACGACATTGATTGCTTCAAGGATTCCTCCTTTTGTAAAGGACTGTTTGATTCACCTGGACAATGTGCCTGATTTCACAGGGTTATAGCCTGTTGCGTTATAAAAGTCAATAGTGGCAGGGTTGCCGATGAAAGTAATACAAAGAAAATCCCTGTTCATCCTAACTCCAAAGCGGAAACTTTTTCGTGAGCTGGTTTATTTCACTCGAAGGGCCATAAAAAATTGCGCCAAGATATTCAAAATCTTTTTCTTCTTTTTTTGAAATCAAATCCGAAAGTTCGTCATCGTGAGAGGTGTCGAGCATTTCTCTGGGAAAATCTAAAACCATGAAGTTTTTTACCTGTCGAGAAGTTTCTATCGCCTCTCTTATTGCGGTCGGATTTCCTTTCTTTATGATGAATCCGTATTTTGCGATCCCCAGATGATCAATATCCGAAGCATCTTTGAGAATGCTCCGCCCCATAAGTTCACCGTCTTTATTCGCTCCAAGTCCGACTGCTAAATGTCCAATGACGTTCATGGCTTGCCATGTTTCCAGGTTGTCGCTAACGACACAGACTATTTTTCTCTCTTTATAGTCATAACTCATATTCGTTTCGAATCTCTTCACATTATAAAAAATGCTTGTTTCTGAATGCCTGGCCGGACCCGGTTTTTAAATAATTTTTCAAACCACCTTGCTTGCAGTCTGGTTTCAAAAGCGCAGTACCAAATAAATTTTAAAGGTCTAAAATTTTTTGTCGCTTTGGATTTACCGTTTTTATGTTCGTGGATTCGGCGTTTTAAGTCGGAGGTAGAACCGGTATATATCTTGCTATTGGATAATTTTAAAAGATAAACGTAATGCGTATCTTGTCACCCTTCGCATGGAGCTACGGGTGACACACTTCGCTAAATCTAGCAGTGAGTGGCTGAAAGTCACAGGAGCTTTAGCGAAGTGTGGCGGAGGGGGAGGGATTCGAACCCTCGGTGCCTTTCGACACGCTTGCTTTCCAAGCAAGTGCACTAGACCGCTATGCGACCCCTCCAAGCGGCCGCATGGTAACAAGCTGATCGAAAACAATCAAGACGAAATAAGGTAAAAAAATCCGCCCAATTGGGCGGGATAGATCAGTCGACGGGCGGGCACTTCATCTCCGTCCGCATGATTTCGTCCTGTAAGGTCCGCCGATACATATCCGAAGGCGTGCCGCAGAACCGGCAAACCTCCCGTTTTCCCCTGAGATCTGCTCCGTTATGACACCGAGGGCAGGTCTTTACGATCGGATCCGGCTCCTCAGGCGGGCTTTCTCCGATCTGATTCGGCATGATTCCGGCAATGCCCATGGTTCCTCCCGTCTCAAATCCTGACGCCACAGTAAAACACGGATTTCAGAATTGATCAAGTCCGGATCGATCCATCAGATCTTGCTTGTTCATCTTTTTATGTTTGTGCGGATCTTTTATACTGGCGCCGGTGGATATCTTTTTTATGCTCACCCTCATTCTCGGACCTATGAAAAGCGGCAAGTCCATGGACTTGATCAGCTACTTTGCCCCGTTTAAATATTCGCTTCAAAGTTACGCGTTATTCCAAAATGAAAAGCACGTCCGAGAAGCGGATATTCGCACACGCAACGGAATCATACTGGAGGCGAAGCGCGTCTCCTCTATCGCGGAAGCGCTTGGAAAAAATTACACAGCCGTCGGCATTGATGAGGCGCACATGTTTCCTGAATCCGAAGTAAATGTCATCGAACAATTATTAAAACAGGGGACGAAAGTCGTGGTTAGCGGATTGGACACGAATCCCTGGGGA
>DASTLG010000051.1:0-2977 GCA_035715245.1 Patescibacteria group bacterium | reverse complement strand
GAGCTGTTTTACGATCGGCTCGCCTTGATACATCGCTTTTAGTTCCGGCGCCTCTTGAATCGACGTCGCAAGAGGAACATGCTTCCCCTGCACGGGCGGCGGCACGACTTTTGCTACTCGATCAACTTCCTGAAACGAAAGCCCAAGAACGCGGCCGACGTCGCGCACGGCCGCACGAGCGGCCATGGTTCCAAATGTGATGATGCCAGCCACGCGATTTTTTCCGTATTTATTCGTCACATATTCGATCACGTCCTTGCGCTTCACATCATCAAAATCCGTATCAATATCCGGCATGGAAATACGATCAGGATTCAAAAAACGTTCAAAGAGCAACCCGTACCGCAATGGATCCAAGTTTGTGATCCGGAGCGCATAGGCAACCACTGATCCGGCAGCTGATCCGCGGCCCGGCCCCACAATCACACCGTGCTCTTTTGCCCACACAATATAATCCTGCACAATCAAAAAGTAGGCCGCAAATCCCATGCGCTCAATCGTGGCAAGCTCAAATTCCATTCGCTCATGCGCCTGTTTCCGAGTCTCCGGATCTTTATACCGTTCCTCAAATCCTTTTTCGCACAATGTCCGCAAATAAGACATCGGCGTTTCGCCTTCTGGGACGTCAAAACTCGGAAGCATGTTTTTTCCAAGCTCGATTTTCACGTTACACCGATCTGCAATTTTTCGGGTGTTCTCGATGGCTTCCGGATGATCTTTCCAAGCTTCAATCATTTCTTCCGGCCCACAAAGCGACATATCCATGAAGGACATGGACGGCCGGTTTGGATCAGAAAGAACGCGTCCGTTGTGAATACAAAGCAAAACATCTTGCGCTTCGCGGTATTCCGACGACAAGTAATGCGCATCTCTTGTAACTACAACCGGCGCGCCGGTTGTTTTTCCAAGCGCGATCAAATTTTCATTGATATCAATCTGCGTTGCCGATTCCGGGTGATGGATAAGTTCGAGAAAAAAATTTTCTTTGCCAAAAATGGACTGATATTCTCTGATAAGTTCTTCGGCTCGGACTAAATCGTGTGCCTCCGCCGCCATAGCGATTTCGCTTTTTGAACATCCTGACAAACAGATCAAGCCTTTTCCATAGGTCCGCATTAAATCTTTATCAATACGCGGTTTGTAATAAAAACCATCAATGTACGAAATGGTAATAAGCTGCAACAGATGGTGATATCCCTCTTCGGTTTCAGCCAAAAGCGTGATATGCGTGCTGTGCGTATCAATATTCGAACGCTTATCCGTGTGCTTATTTTTTGCGACGTTCGCCTCAATCCCCAGAATTGGTTTTATTCCGGCTTTTGTCGCGGCTTCATAAAATTCAATCGCGCCGTAAAGAGCATTGTGATCGGTTAACGCGATCGCGTCATAGCCTAATTCTTTTGCCCGTTCAACGATTTCATCCACGCCTCCGATCGCATCGTAAAGGCTGTACATTGAATGGACGTGGAGATGAACGAACGGACTTTTTGGCTTCTCTTGAACGGGTTGGTCCCCCATATTTTGCTGATGGCGCAAGGCCTGCAAAATGAGTTAATTCTGCGCCGATTGTACAGAACCGAATGATCCTTTTCGAGGATCGGTCAAGAACACGCAAACAAAAAAACTCCGGCAGAATAGCGTTCAACCGAAGCGTGAAAGATGTCTCGTTCAAGACACAAGGAACGACGGCAATCAGGAATGCGGCTTTTCGTCCTTACTTATGCCGAGTTTCTCAGCAATCTTTTTCTGTTGCTTCTGGATTTTCTCCAGTTTGTGAAGAAACCAGCAGCCGAATACGGAAATGATCAAACTAAGGGTCCAAAACTGAACGAACCACAGACGAAACGAGGTCTCCTGGAACACTTGCAGCCAATTGAGCGTCTGCTGATCCATCGTTTCTCTGCCTCCTTATGCTCAAAAGCCGGAATAAATTTCTAATATTTGTTTTGAATTTCGTCAAGCGATGACATTCAAAACAAAAAACTCCGATGGATGTTTGTCCAATCGGAGCAAAAGCTGATCCGCCGTAGCAATCAGACGCGCGGCGGCCCGATCTTCTTCTCGTCCTCGCCCGCATCGAGCTTCTTAGCAATTTTATCCAAAAGCATTTGGGTCTGCATATGCTCGTATATCTGCCAGGCGCCGAAACCAACGAGGAGTACAAAAAGAACCAAGATCCCTATGCCCATCAGTTCCATCTGACCCGCAAGCCTAACTTCGAAACCTTTCAGCCAATTGAGCTCGGTCTGGTAATCCATTGAACTTCCCCTTTTTTCCTACTTCCTCTGGTTCTTTTCCTTCAAAATCTTCGCGATCGTCTCAAAGCTTTCCGCTATTCGCGAAAGCCGATTCAGAATCACCAGAAACACGATAAGGAAAATTCCAGCCCAAATGCAAAGTCCGAGCATCCCGCCCTCGATTGTATCTGCAATGCCTCTCAATACCTGGACACTCTCCATGTTCTCCTCCGTGTTCTGGTCCGAATTCGCCTTTCGTAAACCCGCGCTCCTCCTCAAAGAATTTTGCATTTTTTTCATGATCCGTCAAGTCGGCTTTATTCTTCTCTTGCGTCGCAAAATGTTATACGTCAGACAAAAAAAGGCCTGAGCGGCAACGCCCAGGCCAAAGAAGTCTTTCTTACAGAGAACCTGATCTAGTCGGACTTGCTGCGAGCCCGCCGGATCAGATCCTCAAACCATTTTTGCTGCATGGAATCGGTCCTCCGCGGCCCAGTCAACCCGCGCCGCGCCAGCTTGATGACAACCCACGTCACCATCCCGACCGCCACGAGCTCCAGGAGCACCATGTTCTTCCCTCTACTTTCTCTGTTGCGAACTCACGAACCGAATGTTCCGGCACCGATTCAGACCGAAGCAGTACCAGGGACACTCGCTGTTACGCGACGACGTGCACACCCCCTTGGCGCACATCGTGGCGCGCGACGGTTCGAAATCCGGCGAGAGCGCGCGCTCGGTCG
>DASTLG010000050.1:0-6904 GCA_035715245.1 Patescibacteria group bacterium | reverse complement strand
TGGCTGGATTGCGACCCTGGCGCGCGGCGCGATGAACCTTTACCAATTTACCCAAGCCGGGAATCACAAATTCACCGCTCTTTTTTACCTGGGAATAAGCCATCGTAACAAGCGCTTCCAACATGCTGACCACATCCTTTTTTGTGTGGCCAGTCTTTGCAGCGAGCTCTTGCATGAGCTGTGACTTGGTCATCTTAGCCATAAAAATGTATGAAAAACCCTAAAAAAATTAAAGATTTATTGGGTTTATGCCGATAGTATGCGGCTCCGGATAAAAAAAGACAAGAAATCCCTAGGAAAACGTCAAGACCCGCTCAGCCGTTTACGATTTTCCAAGGGTTTTCAAAACCCGCCGTGCACGGCGGGTTTCCCGACCGCGTTGCAAACAAAATCTTTATACTTGGACGCTCCCGATTAGAAAGAATAAAGATATGATAAACAGAGCGAAGAAAACATTTTCCATCCAAAACACGAATATCCGACCGAAAGAAGCTAACCTTATCAGGAGTAGGTGCGATAAAATCGCATCATTCCGTTTTTTATTTGGATCTTCTTGTGTTTTATTGAACAGGAGGTTTTGAGGTGTAAATATACTTAATAAAAATCCACACCACACCTTGACCCATCGTTTCCAAGAGACACTCCTTATTGTTTCATTGTATCCATCCTTTCCTAGCTCGCCTAAATCTTGGATAAAATAACGACGAGCGATTGCGTGATTAATTCGTGCTTCAACAAATAGAAGAACAAAACCCACGATTATAGTCCCTAGTAATAACTCCCAGGCATTGTACAGCCTCACCATGTTAATCCGCTCGCTAAGTCCTTTGATAGATATTAGGGAAGCAGAAAATCCGATTATGGAGGCTGATAGCAAAACTATTTTATACACAGTATCTCTAGAGAGAGCCCTAGCGTCTTTTTCCTGCCGATCCAATTTATCAAACTTAGCCTCAAGCTCTTGCATAAAGCGTGTTGATTGATTTTCCGCGTTCTTGAGTTGTTGACGAAACGTGCTCTGAATTTCATTCATGGTTTCGTCTAAATTCATAGTATTAGGTCTATGGCTCGGGCGTATCTTCCTCCCAAACAGCTGTTTAGTCTAGCGCTACTAGAAAGTTGATCAGACTCGAACCTTTCCGCTCGAGTTGTAACCCACGCTGTGCTCAAAAAACGCTTACTAGAAAACAAAACATCCGGCGTGAAAACCGGATGCTTTGTTTGGTCGGGCTAGCGGGACTTGAACCCGCGATCTCATGCACCCCATGCATGCGCGATAGCCAACTTCGCTATAGCCCGGTCGTTTCTTTGAAAAGCGCGCAAATGTTAACGCGAATAAATGAAAAGATCAATGACGGAAAAGAAAAAACGCGCCGCTCCAGCCTGATTGGCCGGGCGTGCGCGATAAGAATTATGCTTCCGTTTGACGGACGCGCGAGTCTCCCTTTCGATACAGCCAAAAAATCCTGATTTCCCCATTCTTTTTCCAAGTAAAGCGAAGGTCATCCGCTCCCCGGCTCACAAAACATCCGTTCGGGCTGAATGGAATTTTCAGATTGTATTTCCGCGTATGAAGTGACGCATACTGAGAACCTTGCGTACTGAGTGTCGCGAGCTGATCAATGACTTGATTTCGCTCACTCTCCATGAGATCAAAGAGAAGATCCAGGAACCGACGCTCGTAGGAAATTTTCCCCTGATCGTTTGTCCAGACGAACGTCTGAGGAAGTTTTGCCTGAAGCGTTTCAATATCTTTCTTTCGACGAGTTTCTCCCATGCTGATCTCCTGCGCGATGCGATACAATTCCGGATATTCCGGATATTGTTCAGCCAAATCCTGAATCCGTGCGGTGTGAAGACCCTTAATTCCCTGCTTTGCCACGCGAAGTCGTTCTTCAAGGTCGGTATTTTCCGCCTCGACAAACTGAATGAACTGCTGGTTATCCTGACGTTCCAAGCGGAGCTGCTCATTTTCTTCTAAGAGGCGCTGAGCTTCTGTACGCAAGCGCTCATTCTCCATAAGGACAGTTTCGAGCGCCTCAACCATGCTTTGGATTCGTCCGGCGAGCTCTGCTCCGCCTTGAAGCTCAGCTAAGCTCACGCGCGGAGCCGCCGGTTCTTCAGGCTCGCTCGGCACGGCTGGCACTGAACCTAAATTCAGATCCGCCCAAACTCGAACCTTGTCTTTCAGACAGCAGTTAATGCCAACGCGAGCAGATGAACTTGCCGTATTAAAGACACGTTCCTTTTCCGTATCTGATTCGGCAACCAGCCAAAGATAAGCTGTACGCAAGAGCGCTTTATCCGCCTGGTAAGAAGACGGCGAAATCTCAATTCCTTCAGCGGCAAGCTCCCGAAGGATTGCGTCATACACGTCCGCGTCCGTGTTCCGGCGGACTTTATAATTTTCCTGCAAATGTGCGCAAACCACTTCGCGCCGTCGAAACACTTCGCGGACCGTTTGTTGAACGTACGATGGTAATTTTCCCAAAAAATGAACGGCCATTCTGCCCTCCTCTGGGAAGAACTGCCTAAACCATAGCCAGAAAACGCCCTATAAATCAAGCCAATCATTAAAGACTCACTGTTCAAATCGTCTAGCCCCTATCAAAAAAACGGCCCATAACACGGAAACCAAGGTCGAGATACCGATCGTCTTTGCCTTCTGGTCTGACCTGCGAAAGACCACCATTACGAGAGCACCCGCCAACCAAACAAACACCATTAAAGCGATCTTCAAATATTTCTGCTGTGTTTGTCTCACCCCATTCTAGATAATAGATATTGCCAAGGATGTTAAATTCTATGGCTCTTGGAAGAGAAACGTATTCTTCCGGTATATTCATGGCTTGCGCAACAGCTTTTCTTACTGATTTCTTACTAAGTTCATCGGCAGAAATTCCATAACGGGAATCAACATCAAGATGTGTGCCGTTATTAGCTCGTTGTTCAATTATTCCCTTCTTATTCAGTTCTTCAAGGGAGGGGCCAAGGAAATCGTTCGGATATTTCTGAATACCGTCACGAAAAACCGGCTTCGATCTTGAATCAATAAGTACCCATGCGCCAGGAAGCTGGGCAGATCTAGGAGGTAATTTGCCATCTTTTATCTGCTTAAAAAACCAATTTTCGGGTTTCTTTTTCCATCCAGGAAAATTTTTCGGCTGAACGTCAATGATCGTGCCATTTTCGTCGCGTTTGATCTCGGCTAAATTTTCCGGCGGTAAATAATGAAGGCGGAGATCCAACGCTTCCCAGGCTTTAATTTTTTCCACCGTGATTTCTGGAGGCAAAGGCGGTACGTGAATTTCTTTGCCGAAAAATTTCCGTAAAGCCAATCGCTCTTGTTCCATGAGATCGGAAATTATTTTTTCTTCTTCAATCGTGTTCTGTTCTCCTTCTGAAACATTCAATTTTTCGTTCCAATCTTCAACCGGCGCTGTTTTATGTTTCTTCGCGTTTTTCTCTTTAGAACCTAAAACAGTTCCAAAAAAATCTGAGCGATCTGAATCTCGTTTCCTTTGTTCATGAAACGGATTTTCGAGAGGATGGGAAGGCATAGCTATTTTTTATGAATCTCTTCTTGATTTACAGGGAAACGCGCGATCATGCGGAAACCGATAGATCCGTTTATGTAGTTGCAGCGACCAGCGCTGACGCACGAGAGGCCGCCATCGAGAGAGGCTCCGCCATACAAACGCCAATGTTCTTTATATCCATCCTCAAACCACTCATCTGTATCGGTTTCGCCCCATTCTGGATAATAGAGATTACCAAGAACGTTAAATTCTATGGCTCTTGGAAGAGAAACATATTCTTCCGATATACCCATGACTTTTGCAATGGCTTTTTTTACTCGCAGATCATCTAATTCACTTGGAGAAATTCCAAAACGTGAATCAGCGCGGAGCGGTTCGTTGGTATTTATCCGAGTCTGTTTGATAATTCCTTTCTCATTCAGTTCTTCGAGAATAGGACCAAGGAAATCGTTTTGGTACATTTGATCGCTATTGCCGACATAACTTGGTTTTTCACGGGTATCAACCAAAATCCAGGCTCCAGGTAAATCAAGAGCAGAAGAATCAAGATCACCGGATTTGATCTTGTCGAAAAAATCGATGCTTATTCCTTGATTTGCATATCGTTTGCCCGGCTTCTTTTTCCATCCAGGGAATTCAATGGGAGCAACTTCCAGGATTTTCCCTTTTGATCCGCGCTTGATTTTAGCCATGGTTATAGCCGGCAGATAATGGAGCTCTAAACCTAATCGTCGCCATTCCAGAATTCGCTCTTTCGTCGCTTGTCTTGGAAATGGAGGAATAGCGATCTCTTCGCCGAAGAATTTGCGCAATGCTTGAGATTCACGAACAATAATTTCACCAAATATTCGTTCAGCTTCGATCTTCTTTTGATCTTCTGCAGAAAGAACAAACTCAGTTTCGCGACCAACATTTTCTTTTGGTTTAGACTTTGAACCTTTCCCAAGTACGCTTTTCACAAATGTCTTGTGATCTGGATCGCGCTCTTTTGGTATTTCAAATGGATTTTCGAGAGGATGGGAAGGCATAGAAGATCAAACCTTAAAACGAGGTCAGTATAACCAAAAAACCTGATTCTTTATAGTTTTTTTGTCTTTTTTCTTCAATCCTGTCTCGGATCAAACATTCGTTTTTCCGGCGCTCTGCGCTATACTCTTGCCAAGGCCAGCTAAATCTGTTATTCTTTTGCCGTTGGCCCGGAAAGGGCCTTTTAGAAAACAAAAATTTTATGAGCTTTATTGATGGTGTGATCGCGTATTTCCGCTCCTCGAAAGCCGAGCTGGAAAAAGTCTCCTGGCCGAGTAAAAAAGATACGATGCGCTACAGCGCGCTGATTATCGGCATCACGATGGTGGTTTCCGTTTTTTTTCTTTTACTCGATTCTGGTCTTCATGCCGGAATCGAAGCCATTCTTGCACGCAGAACGAGTCCCACCACCCAGACCACGCCAACA
Organism: Patescibacteria group bacterium; assembly: GCA_035715245.1. GTDB lineage: Bacteria > Patescibacteriota > Patescibacteriia > 2-12-FULL-60-25 > 2-12-FULL-60-25 > VGLT01. The sequence continues at coordinate 1,912 of DASTLG010000050.1, read as the reverse complement.
GCACCCGTAAACCCAACACCAACAACCCCAACTCCAAATTATCCGCTTCCAACGTCTTCCGGTCAGCCGTCAGCGGCCGCTCCGTCCGTGAGCACGTCCCCGGTTGATGTCCAAGCGGTGAATCCAAATGGAACGCCGGCCACCGTTCAAGTTACGCCGGTGCCGTTAAAAAAATAATCCCAAAGGATTTTATTTTAATGTACCTATCCTATGCCTAAGCAAACTGCCGCGCGCGGCCGCCAGTGGTATGCCATCCACACGTATTCCGGCTACGAAGAGAATGTTGCGCAAAACCTGCTTCAGCGTATTGAGACCTTGGGCATGAAGGAAAAAATCTTCCAAGTCCTGGTTCCAAAAGAGAAAAAAATCAAGATCAAAAACGGAAAGCGCCGCGTCGTGGAGGAAAAAATCTTTCCCGGCTATGTATTGGTGGAGATGGTCGTAGACGATGAATCCTGGTATGTCGTCCGCAACACGCCAAGCGTTACCGGGTTTATCGGAACCGGCACAACACCATCGCCTTTAGATGATAAAGAGATCGATTCCATCATGAAACGCATGGGAACAACCGAAGAAATGCCGGTAACGATTGACCTGCAGGCCGGAATGGCGGTTAAAATCGCTGAAGGTCCATTTAAAGGATTTGAAGGCAAGGTCAATGAAGTCGACGGATCTCGCGGAAAAGTTAAAGTCTTAGTCAGCATGTTTGGCCGCGAAACGCCGCTCGAACTTGATTTTACGCAAGTCAAAAAGGTTTAATGGCCAGCTCTTTTCCTGGTTCAGCCCCCGAGACTTGCCAAACCCGCTATTTTCAGGTAAAACACGCGCGTTAGAGGTTTGCTTCTAGCTTCTAACGTGTGGCTTCTAACATATCATTTTTATGGCAAAGAAAATTAAAACCCTTATCAAAGTCCAGGTGGTCGGCGGAAAAGCAACTCCGGCTCCTCCGCTTGGTCCAGCCCTTGGTCAGCACGGAATGAATATCGCGGAATTCTGTCAACGCATCAATGCCGCGACGCAGGATCGGTTGGGTGAAGTCGTTCCGGCAGTGATCACGTTGTACGAAGATCGTTCCTACACCTTCATTTTAAAAACGCCTCCGGTTTCCGAACTCTTAAAGAAAGCGGCAAAAATTCAGAAAGGATCCGGCAAACCGCTCACGGAAAAAGTCGGAAAAGTGTCGCGCACACAGGTGCGTGAAATCGCGGAAAAGAAAATGCCGGATTTGAATTGCACAACCGTCGAATCCGCCATGCGGCAAGTCGAAGGCACAGCTCGGAACATGGGAATCGCGGTAGAAGGATAAAAACGATTTTAAACTCTATTCTTATGTGGGAGGCTCGAAAATATCGAACCGACCGAACCACGTATGTCTCACGGAAAACGCTATCAGGAATTAAAAAAAATGGTGGATGCAAAAAAATTATATGCTCCGCAGGAAGCGATGGATTTAGCGAAAAAAACATCCGGCACAAAATTTGATGCGACGGTCGAAGTTCATATCAATCTCGGAATCGATGTGACAAAAGGCGATCAGCAGGTTCGCTCCACGATTTCCCTGCCGCATTCAACCGGAAAAACCAAACGCGTCTGTGCATTCGTGAATGCGGATCGCGAAAAAGAAGCAAAAGAAGCCGGAGCTGATCTCATTGGCGGCGAAGATCTTATCAATGAAATCGCCAAATCAAACAAAATCGATTTCGATGTAGCGGTCGCGACGCCAGACATGATGCCTAAGCTCGCCAAAGTCGCAAAAGTCCTTGGTCCAGCCGGTCTCATGCCAAACCCAAAGACAGAAACCGTCGGCCCGAACGTCAAAAAAATGGTGGAAGAATTAAAGAAAGGAAAGATTGCCTTCAAGAATGATACAACCGCAAATATTCACCAGATGATCGGAAAGATTTCCATGGAA
>DASTLG010000049.1:0-6871 GCA_035715245.1 Patescibacteria group bacterium | reverse complement strand
TCCAATAGCAAGACTTAGCAAAAGAGAAAGCGCGACTACCGTACGCTGCCAGGTAAAGATAAAAAACGCGCGGCTTGGTTGGGCCGTAGGATGACCTTCAAATAATTTTTTCCGAAGCTCCGAAACAAAGCCTTTATCCGGCGCGGATTCGCGGCTCATTGAGCGGAGACGAAATTTGAGTTTCCAGAGTGTCATAGTGAATGAGGGTCTTTGAGGAGTCCTTTTAATTTCTTGAGCGCGCGTGTGGCCTGCACCCGAAGGGTCCCGGACTTTTTTTCAAAAATTTCTTCCAAATCTTCAAACGACCAGCCTTCTAAATATTTCATCCGAATAAGCTGACCATCGTCGCTCGGCAACCGGCCGATCGCTTCAAGCAAACTCTGTTCATCGTGTCGCGTGGCGTAGGCCGCACGCAAATCCTCGGAAGCTTCGAGGGTGCCCTCGATATCTTCCAAGTCCACTCCAGGGCGACGCTTCGCGTATTCATTAATCAGATGATTCCGCGCGATGGTGTACAGCCAGGAAACCTGACTAACGGATGGGTCGTAACGATCAAACGCTTCAAAGGCTTTCAAAAAAATGTCCTGCGTAAGATCTTCAGCGACCGCTTTATTCGCCCCGACGCGATAAAAGACGAATTTGTAAATTCGTTCCACATAGGCGTCGTAAAATTTTGCGAAGTGTCGCTTATCCATGGCCCTAAGTGGCGTATATAGATACCGCCAGATTATCCGAATGTTACCTAATATTAGCGAACAGCAGGGTAAAACTCGGCAATTTTTTAGCTTACGCCAGAAGGGCAAAAAGCGCTACAGCCCCTCCCTTTTTAGCTCTTCAATTAGCCGTTTCTGCTCCCGAGTTAAATGCTTGGGAATATCCGGGATTACTCGGATCAAATGGTTTCCTCGGCCATGGGATCGAAGATACGGAATGCCCTTTCCGCGCAGGGTAAAAACCGTGTCCGCCGGCGTTCCCTCAGGAATGGAAAGCTCAGTCGTTCCGTCCAGAGTCTCCACAGAAATCGTTCCCCCGAGCACGAGCATGGTCAGAGAAACCTGTATTTCAGAATGAATATCATTACCATCCCGCTCAAATCGCGGATCAGGTTTTATATGAATGCGTAAAAACAAGTCCCCAGGCTTTCCTCCATAGGCGGCGGCTTCGCCTTCACCTGTCACGCGAAGCGCCTCCCCGTCGTCCATTCCTCCGGGAATGGTAACTGCCATAGTTTGTTCTTTGCGCTCCACACCAAGACCGCGGCATTGGACACAGTCTTTTTCCGGCTTCTTTCCACGGCCGTGGCACGTTGGGCAGGCCGTTACCGTTTGAATGGTTCCGAACAGCGATCGCTGCGCCTGTCGGACCTGGCCAGAGCCGTGACACGTTCCGCATGATTCTAGTTTCGACCCTGGCTCAGCTCCATCGCCATGACATCGCGAGCAAATGGAATGCTTGTAGATGGAAAACGTCTTTTGTAACCCAAAAGCCGCTTCTTTAAAACTCAATTCAAGATCCATTTCAATATCTTTGCCGCGCGTCTGCGTCTTTGCTCTTCCGCCTAAGCCGCCGAATCCAAACATCTCACCTAAAATATCGCCAAGGTCGCCAAAATCAGCGCCTGGCGGAAATCCCTGGCCTTGGCTGAAATCAAATCCGCCAAATCCGTGAAATCCACCCGCGCCGCCTTGCTCAAAAGCCGCCGATCCAAATTGATCATAAGTCGCCCGCTTTTGTTTATCGCCCAGCACTTGGTACGCCTCGTTGATGTCCTTGAATTTTTTTTCATCTCCCCCGTTTTTATCCGGATGATGTTCGTGCGCTAATCGGCGGTAGGCTTTTTTTATGTCTTCCTCGCTCGCATTTTTTTCGACACCGAGGATTTTGTAATAATCTTTCGCCATGGTTTCAAGAAAGAAGCTTCGGTTCATTCGCCTCCTGGATCAATCCATGAATCTGTTCGTACTTGTTCACATTATCTGCCAACGCACGAACGATCCGTTTCATGTGGCGAGGACTAACAATAAGCCGCGCAACCAGTTCGCCGGCCGGTGGAAAAGCAGAAATAAAATCCAATACAAATTCTTCAGGAGTATGAGACACCTGCATCATGTTCGCATATTTTCCGCCAAGCGATCCTTCAGGAGCTTTGATATCCATACTACTTTTCTTGAGTGACGCAGCGAGTTTTTTCTCGCCGGCTATTATTTATTTTCTCCTTCTTTGGGCGGTTCTGGCGGCGGCGTCTGCTGATTCGCCTGCTGTTCTTGATACATGGCGGCACCGATTTTTTGCGCCGCGGTTGCAAGTTCGTCCGCCGTGCGCTTGATCAAATCAATATCCGTTCCGTCTTTCACTTTCTTCAACGCTTCCAATTTTTCCTCCACCGCCTTCTTATCATCCGGATTCGCCTTCTCTCCATATTCTTTCAGCATTTTTTCCGTTGTATATACCATCGTCTCCGCCATGTTCTTTATCTCAACCGACTCACGACGTTTCTTATCTTCACTCGCGTGTGCCTCGGCTTCTTTACGCATCCGCTCAATATCATCCTTTGATAAATTTGTGGAGGCGGTAATCGTGATCTGCTGTTCGCGATTCGTAGCCTTATCCTTTGCTTTCACGGAAAGAATGCCGTTCGCATCAATATCAAACGTCACCTCAATTTGTGGAACCCCGCGCGGAGCCGGCGGAATGCCGGAAAGCGTAAAGCGGCCAAGCGAGCGATTATCGGCTGACATCTCACGCTCGCCTTGGAGCACATGAACTTCAACAGACGGCTGATTATCCGAAGCCGTTGAAAAAATCTGCGATTTCGAGGTCGGAATCGTGGTATTCCGTTCGATAATTTTCGTCATGACACCGCCCATGGTTTCAATACCAAGAGAAAGCGGCGTCACATCAAGTAAAAGCAACTCTCCTTTGATGTCACCCTGCAGATTTCCTGCTTGAATCGCCGCCCCAACTGCTACTACTTCATCAGGATTAACAGAAGCGTTCGGTTTTTTGCCGAAAAATTTTTCGACCGTCTGAATCACGAGGGGCATGCGCGTCATTCCGCCGACCAGAATCACCTCATGAATGTCGCTCACCGAAAGCTTAGCGTCCGCAAGCGCGCGTTTGCACGGTTCCAGCGTTTTCTCAACTAGATCGCCCACCAGCTGTTCAAGCTTGGCTCGCGTTAATTTAATCAGCAAATGACGAGGCCCGTTTGCATCGCTTGTGATAAACGGCTGGTTGATTTCTGTTTCGCTTGCGCTCGATAATTCGATTTTTGCTTTCTCCGCCGCGTCTTTAATCCGTTGAAGGGCTAAGTGATCCTTACTTAAATCGATTCCTTCAGTTTTCTTAAATTCCTCTACAATCCAGCTGATTAAACGCTGATCAAAATCATCACCGCCCAAATGCGTATCGCCATTCGTCGCGCGAACCTCAACCGTGTTCTGCTCAGTCGCCGAATCGTACGCGACCTCCAAAACAGAAATATCGAAAGTTCCGCCGCCCAAATCATAGACCACAATCTTTTCATCTTTTTTCCGGTCAAATCCATAGGCAAGCGCGGCGGCCGTTGGTTCATTGATAATCCGGCGGACTGTGAGGCCGGCAATCTCCCCGGCAACCTTTGTCGCCTGGCGCTGAGAATCATCGAAATACGCCGGGACGGTAATCACCGCTTCGGTCACTTTTTCCCCAAGGCGCGCCTCAGCATCCGCTTTCAATTTCTGCAAAACCATCGCGGAAATTTCTTCCGGCGTATATTCTTTGCCTGCCATCACAATGCCGACGCCGTTTCCTTTCTGCACGATTTTATACGGAAGCCACTTGCAGTCACGCTCCACTTCCGGATCTCCCCAGCGGCGGCCGATCAAACGTTTTACGGAAAAAAGGGTATTTTCCGGATTTACGACTGCCTGCCGTTTCGCAACCTGGCCAACAAGACGTTCGCCACTCTTTGATAAAGCGACGACAGACGGCGTTGTGCGCGCGCCTTCACTGTTTTCTAAAACTTTCGGCGCGCCGCCCTCGACGATCGCCATGCAGGAATTTGTGGTTCCAAGATCAATTCCAAGAATTTTTGGCATACGAGAATCATTTCTTCTTTATTTCAACTTTAATGGATTTAGGTTGTTCCGCTTTCGGAATTTCAATTTTTAAGATGCCATTTTCAAACGAAGCCTGCGCTTTGTCTTCCAGGACACGCGTAGGCAAGACAATCTGCCGAAAAATTGCGCCCGAGCGGACTTCTTTTCGGTAATAATTTTTCTCGTCAACTTCCGTTTTTCGTTCCATCGTCCCTTTAATCGACAAAATGCCGTTATCTATGCCGATTTCCACCTTGTTCGGATCAACGCCTGCGAGCGGCGTCTCAACCACCACAGCTGTACTCGTCTCGTACATATCAATCGGAGGAACGATATTCTGCCGCCCGGCGGTCGTCATCTCATCAAATAGTTTATCCGAGCCGTCAAACGGTTCAAAAAAGAACGGAGACCATTTTATAAGAGACATAAGAAATAATTCATTTAGGTGAATGAGGATGATAATCGTGATGTCATGAATGTTCCGCGGCCGCATCTTCTTTTGCCACCATCACACGAGCCGGACGAAGCACACGATCATGCCATTTCCAGCCTGGCAAAAGAACACGCGTAATCTCACCAGCCTTTTTCCCGGGGCTGACTTCTTCACCTGCCGCGTCGTGGATCGCTGGATCAAATCGGCCGTCAGTCTGAATGCGTTCAAGACCGATCGCCCTGAGCGTCTGTTCCCATAATTGTTCAACCGCTCGAAGTCCCTGCATCCATTGTTCAAACCCCTTCCCGTCCGATTGAGCCGGCGCATGCTGCATCGCGACCGTAAACTGATCCAGCGCAGGAAGTAAATCCTGAAGCAAACGCTCATTTGCAAATTTTGAAACCTCGACCCGCTCGCGCTCCATGTCTTTTTTTAAATTCTGATAATCCGCCTGCGCCCGCTTCCATCCGGCCAAATATTCCTGGCATTTACCGCACGCATGATCCGCTCCAGATGCTTGACTGTCCATCTGATTTGGAGGCGAGTTCTGTTTATCGTCCTGCATAATTAGAGTTCCTGCAAAGCTGAGTGAATAAGTGAAAAGCCGAGCTGATAATCCATGCGCAACGGACCAAGGATTCCAATTAACCCGCGATTGACAGACGCGAGAATAACTCCGCATCCAGGACCAAATGGACAATCATTACCCAGAAGAATTTTCGGTTCCGGAAACGACTGTTTACGAAGGTTCTGCAGCGTCTCATCCAAACGATCCAAAATTTCCGTGAGAGAAACAACTTGCTGCCAATTATGAAACTCCGGCTGAGTAAATAACTGAGAAAGACCTGTATAAAAAGTATCTGCTTCATTCAAGCCAACGACCGTTGCCTGCCCCGAAAGATCTGCCAGCGCTTTTGCGACATTCTTTAATCGCCGGCCGTCTTCTTTGGGGACCGTAGCCGCTTTCTGTAAAAGCTCGCGGTCGCGTTTCGAAGAGGGCTTTGGCTGAACAAAGGCTTCAACGTAGAAGCGGAATCCGGCCTCCGTAGGAATGCGTCCGCCTGACGTGTGCGGCTGAGTTAAGAATCCTTCCTGTTCTAATTCCACAAACCAGTGGCGGATCGTGGCCGAACTCACATCAAGATGGTAACGCGAAACTAAATACTGCGAACCAACCGGCAGGGCCGTCGCAACATACTCTTCAATGACAGTTTTGAGAAGGGATTGAAGACGCTCTTCCATAGAACTAGCACTCACGTTCGTTGACTGCTAGTGCCAGTGTAGGGCGTCAAAAAAAGCCTGTCAAGACAATGCCGTCCTTGATTAAGCGGCTAATTGTTTACGTTGAACCATGGCTAAACTCCAAGGATACGGTTTGCAATAGATTGCCTCGCCTTCTGCATATTGGCAGAGCCAATCCATTACATAAGCCGTCGCCTGAACATCCTCTTTATTATACTGCAGGATCGCATTCAGGATGGTTCGATCGCCGCTCGCACGCCAGGCATCGTATGCATCCACCGATGCTCCGCCTTCTTTTACTTCGCCATTCCAAGAAAATCCGAGGAAGGTTCCGATTTTTTTGAGCGAATAAAAATAGATAGGAAATACCGCTGTTTCACGAACGATCTCTTTTACATCCATGAGACGCGAACGGAATTTTTCAAGCCATGGATTTTTTTGATCTCCATAACGGTTCGCTAAAATCGAAAGGCGTGCTGATTCATAATTCCCATAATGGAATACGGTGTACGCAGACGGGAGCTGCGGAAGCCAGGCAAGAAACGCACGCCACATCTTCGCTTCATCTTCCGGACGTTCCGCGACAAACGCCTGATAACGCTCGCCTTCTTTTTCTCGAATCCAAAATCCATACAAATAATCACGATCGGTCGGTGGATGGCTCTCAATATCAAAATGAATTTCCAACCCCATCGCCTCTGGACTGATTTTTGGATACGGTTTTCGAATAATCACGCTCTCATCCCGGAGTGACTGAGCTTGTCGCGCGACGGTTTGAAGCGCATGAAACGTGAGTCCTGGCGCCTGTCCTTCAAGCGTTTCTGGATTTAAATCAGCCGCATCATCGATCGTCCGAATACCGAGGTCGCGAAGCGCTTTGAGTTTTTTCACATCGACATTAAAGAGAAGAGCAATATCCTGACGCTCCTTTGCCAAACGAAAACACGCTTTACCCCATGGCGAAGTGTCCTCGCAAGCTTTCCGGTACACCGGTTCCGGCATTTCTCCGGCACGAATGCGAAGAAGCGCGTCTGTAAGATCGGCAAAGGATTTGGTGAAATCAGCGGCCGCAAACGGAAGGCATTCGTGATCCGCATTGATAATGGCCGGATGTGAG
>DASTLG010000048.1:0-7344 GCA_035715245.1 Patescibacteria group bacterium | reverse complement strand
TAATTTTTATAATCTCGCGCGTATTGAACGGATTTTGAATTCCAACGCGCCAGGGTTCATTTCGCTCATTTTTTCCGCGCGCCTGAATATCGCCGCCCGCGTCGACAAAAAAATTTTTCCATCCCTGTTTGTCCAGTAATTCAGCGGCGCGACGAATCGCCCAGCCCTTTACAAGTCCGGACGGATCGAGCAGACCGTTTCGTGCACGGATATCAAAGTAGCCGTTCGTTTCTCGATTCGTTTGCTCACATAAGGCGAACACAAGGCGTATGTCCTCGCTCCACTCAGCCTCGGTAAGCTCGTCGCGATTTATTCGGGAGATCTCGCTCGACTCTTTGTAGGTGCTGAACTGTTCATCAATGCGGTGAAAATAATTAAAAACATCATCAATCGCCTGTGTCGCCCGTTCCCCGCCTACCACTTCTACGGTAATCGGCATGCCCATAAGCAGACGCGTTTCTTTCATGATCCGTTTGCGGCCTGGGAAAGCGCCGTTGCTAAAGATTGCTGAAATGCCTGGCTGGTCGCTGTTGCGCCCGAAACAATATCAACATTTGCGCTTTGTGCTTGAATCGCTTCGGATTGAAGAGCCGGTACAGCTTGCGAATTGATACGCTGCGACGTATTGCGATCGTGAGGATAATCAAGAAACTGAACATTAGTTATTTTGCCGCCCTGGACAGTAGCTTGGACCTGCACATTTCCATAATATGCGTCAGCCACTTGACCAACATAGATTCCATCTTTGTATTGACCTGATGATGGATTTGACTGATTCGTAACAGGCGGCGGATTTCCGGATGAGCTTGGCGCGGTCGGAGTTGGGACAATCACCTGTGGAGATATCGGCTTATTGAGAGATGGAAAACTGCCCTGCTGAAATTCCAGGTATAAAACAAAGACAGCCGCTATCACCAGCCCTAAAAAGATTTTTTTCATAAGCTCATGAGTAAATAAGGCGTCCAGACACGTGTAAAAGATTATACGATCTAAACGTAATTTTGGGTGCTTACGCTCATTTTCCGCATCCTATCGAATTCAAAATAAAATCGATGTCGCTTACTGAATTTTTGTACGCTCCCAGTCGGTTGGCGTCATTGATCTGATTATTTTAGATTCCAGATCAATATCCACGATCATGTCAGATAATTTCCATTTACGCTCAATTCCATGCGAAGCAAATTTTTTCTCTAGTTCTCTCATTAAGTCTTCTGCTTCTTTTTTTAAACGTAAAAGATCCTCATTTGTAAAACCTTTCTCACGCAGCCGGTCTCCAATATCGTCCAAAATTCTTAATCCAGGTGCTCGCTTCCATTAAAAGAATATGCGCCGTACCAATCCCGACCTTTCCGATAGGTTCAGGAGCTGGAAGTCCGAGCGACCTGACGCGCTTCATCACAGAAAACTCGTAAAAAGGATCGCCACTTTTTGCGACCTGTGATTTTTTAACATTTACGCGTTTCGCAACAATTTGAAGAGCTTTCCCTCTCGGATTCTTCCACTCGGGAAAATCCTTCACCGCCGTGGGATCTTCTTTTATTTCACCGCTTGGTTTAAAGGATGTTAAGCCTGGTTTCACATTTTTCCCTTCGCGATCAAAATAGCCTATTGGATCGTCCTTAAAAGATTGGGGGATGTATTCTTCAAATCCAGGCTCAATTTCCATTCGGACCGGAAATTTTTCTTTCGAATCTGGAAATTCTTTACTCATAAAAGTTGGGCGTATTTTCAAAGCCTCTTAATGACGCTACCTTTACACTAGCCAAAGGAGTATCCATCTCCGTGTAATAATGAAAATCCTTTTTTGATATTTCTCAGCTCCTCTATGCTAATAGAAGGGCGGATTTCATTAATTTCATGTTCGGCAATCCATCGATACTCCGAGTGATCCTCAGAGTTTAATCGGACCTCTTTTTTCGAATTGGCGAAAGTAGCGAAATACACCACCTCTATCGAATGCGAACCTTTGATTTCATTTATATACGTGAAGGCAGCAAATGGATCACCGACATGTAGGCCCACCCCTAACTCTTCCAGAATCTCACGTTTTAAACCAGAAACAATATCTTCGCCGAAATCAATATGTCCTCCCGGTAATTCAAAGGCATCCGGTAAAAATTTTTTTGTTGCCGCTCGCTTTGGAAGAAAAACTTTTTCAACTCCATCGAAATTTTTATGAATAAAGGCGCATGCGGTAATAACTTGTTTTCCATGTGCTGGAGTTTCGCTATCGTGTGAAATACTCATATATTAAATGATCATATATCAATCCTATAAATAGCTCCAACCACCCTTCCACACTCAAAACAAAAACTTTTACAGGCGTTTTTACAATTAAATTCCGGCGAATCCGGCTTGACAAGGTTAACAAATCATAGTATTTTAATAAACTACAAAAAACGTGAATTACAAAAAAGAACGATCAGACATGGCCTGAGCGCCTGCCCTGTTTAAAAACAAAACGGCTGAATAAGAGAGGTCAAACATGGCACAGCGAGTTCCGTTTAAGCCAGAGCGAAGATGCTCATGCCCACTCTTCCGCTTTGGCTACGCAGGAGCGATTAAACATCTCGCTCCTTGTAACAATGGGAAGATAGAATGGTTGGCCCAATCCGGCCAGGTGATCGAACCCGGCAAACGCTGCCGCTGGATCACAAACGACGACCAGTGGAGTCGCGCCCATGGCTACGAGTCAATCAATGCGGTTGCAGAGATAACTCGTATCAACGATGAGGGTATGGTCTTCGCTTATTGGCACGATGACGATCCCAATTCGGATCAATACGGACAGGAGACCTGCATCCCCAATAGCGCCGTCGTGGAGGTCGTCGACGAGTAATTTCCTCTTTCGCTTTTATTCAGCTCACTCAACAAAGACGTGCCCGTCAGCGGCACGTCCTTTTTGTTTCTAATTTTAATGCGCTAAAACTTCTGCCTCCCCTGATTCAATCGTACGGTTTCTGTCCGATATTCCTGATCCGTTAATTGAAGAAAAGAAAACCGTTCACCAAATTTTTGAATCGCCTTACGATCATATGCTTCGAATTGAGGATGATGCGGAAGGATGACATACGGAACTAGACCAAGGCCAGACAGACTTTCTGTGTGAAAATCTTTTGGCAAATCGGCAAGATCTTCTTCGAGAAAAGGTTCGACCGTTGGCCCGGCCAAAATCGAACCCGCACTTGATCCGATATAAATCTTTCCGTTTAAGAGCGCCTCTCGCACAAGCGGAGCAAATCCAACCCGGTGGACTTGATCTGCCAAATAAATCGTATTGCCTCCTGCCACAAAAAGAATCTGTGCTGGCTGAATTTCATTTTTGATTTCCTCAGCTGTTTTTCCGCAGAGCTCTACGTCAAAAACATTATATCCCAGCCCTAAAAGCGCTTTCCGATCTATTTCCAGCCATGGGTGTTCCACTGTGTACGTCGACGCGGTCGGGATCAGCGCGACACGCTGAGGCGCACGAGGGAGAATCCCTTTTGCCTGCAGTTCATTTGCAACAGTCGCAAATGAAGAAGTAAGGATGACATTATCCATGAGAGCAGTATAAACCGTCTCAATCAGAGTTCCAACCTTTCCCGCACTGAAAAGCTAAAATCCAATTTAATTTAATGCGCTAAAACTTCTGCCTCCCCTGATTCAATCGTATACAAAATCCGTTCTGCAATAAATTCCGGCGAATCCGGCTTAAGCAGATGTTCGCGCGATCGCGGCGCCATTTGTTGACCCGATTCGTCTGATTTTATCGCATTCTTTCCAAAATCCGTCGCCGTCATTCCCGGAAGCATAATGCTCACAATAATGCGATCTTTTTCCAGTTCTTTTCGCGCAGTTAAGGAAATCGCATTCAACGCATATTTTGTTGAAGCATAGGCACCCAGATATGGGATAAAGGATTTTGAAACCATAGAACTGACATTCACAATCGAACCGCCGCCTTGCGCACGCATAATCGGAATGACCATTTGCATCGTCAGCAATGAACCAAGGACATTCAGGTCAAAAATGTGTTTGTAATCATCTATGCCCGTCCGCTCAATCGTCCCATAAATCCCCTGTCCGGCATTATTGATAAGGACATCAATCCGCCCGTAATGATCATGAACCAATCGAACCATCTTTTTAATCGAATCACGATCACTCATATCCGCCGGAAAAACAAAAGAGCCGGAAAGCTCCCGCGAGAGCTCATCAAGTTTTTCCTTCGATCGAGCAACCAGCGCGATGCTTGCTCCCTTTGATGAAAGCAATTTAGCCGTTGCGCGCCCGATCCCAGCCGACGCGCCGGTTACAATAACGACTTTATTTTTGATATCCATACTCGTCGACCGTACCAGAAACAAAACGAGAAAGAAAGCGCTGTTTTATTTCCTACGTCCAAAGCGCAGAAACGCGTCTTTCCCACAAGGACTTTCTCTTTTTCCAAAATGATTCCATGTCTTGTTCGCTCATTTTTAAACGTTGCATAAGTTTTTCTTCCCCGAGCATCTCTTCCTTGATGGCATACTCGACAATCCTTTCTCCTAACGTTTGTCTTTGCTGGTCGCTCAATCTCGAAATAATATCTTTTATTTTCTTTCGAATCTCTTTAATCTTCTCTCCCGTTGCTAATCCGCTTAAATCTTTTAGGACTAGCAACGCTTTAAAATTTTCGCGCCCGCTCGGATTCCTTATGCCTTTTTCTAAAGTGCTGAAATTAACATCGACAAAATACGGAATACTAATCTTGTCTGCATGAAATTTGTGAGCTTCTTCGATGGCTCTTGTATTCTGTTTTACCACTCTCGCAAGTTCTGTATTAGATATTTTTGAACCATCATAAAAAATTTTCAGATCTAGATCCGAAGTTTTGGTGTTATAACCTCGTATGTTTGATCCCATCAATGCTAATCCAATAAACCAACTATAGGGCTTAAATCTTGCTTCAAGTTCTCTTTTGATATCAATACTTTCAAGGTTCAGCGAACCACTGATTTCTTTCAATAAAAAGAGTTTTTGACTCAGCTGCTCTCGGTTCGCCATAGAAAGAATTATAACACGTAAGACTTCAAAGACTCCTCATATTCGAAGATGCCTAATTTATTTGTCATTCCCCATCATCGACGCATCACTCACATCAATATAGGCCCCTGGAATCTGTAAATGCGGATGTTCTTTCAAGATTTTGACCGCCGATTCAGACGATTCCGCCTCTATCACCAAATACCAATTAATATCATTACGAGCATCTGTCGCTCCTTTACTGGTAATGCGTTTCGTTTTTCCGACCGGGAGTCCGTAATCAAGAATAGATTTCTCATTTTTCTTTGTCCATGTCTGCCACGATCGCATCATGTCTTCACTTTGTTTTTTCCTTGTCGGCTCATCAACGGCGGCCATCCATTCATCCATGGTTGTTTTAGGGATACAGAAGAGCACAAAAAATTTTTTCATATGTTTAGTTAAGGATCTTTCTTTGAACTTACCTGATTCAACCAGGGAGTCAAAATTTAGAAGCTCTGTTCTGGATTATAAACGGCAGTGATTTGAAGGCTTTTTTTTAGAATGTTAGTCTTTCAGAATGAAATCCAATATTCTTGAAGAAAGCCAATCATTTCATCGTAATGCCGTTGCCTTGTTAAAGAAACACAGAATCATTGAACATTTACAGAAGCACGGGGAAGTTCTGCTTACCGGAGCATTTGCGGCAAATTTGATGTTATCAGGAGATATTGATATTTATGTCCTTGGAAATTGGGATAAGCCATCTGTCAGAATCGTTTTTGAACAATTACTGGACACGGTGGATATAAAAAGCTGGCAATTATTTAATTGGATAAAGTATCGGGATCCGCGTTTTCCAAAAGCGTGGTACATCGGATTGAAAGATGTTTTCCGCGGGCGTAAATGGAAAATCGATATTTGGTTTCTAAACAAAAAACAGATAGAGTCACTCCCATTCGCAGTCTGGGATTCAAAATCCATTTCCGATTCAGACCGCCTTGCGATTTTGCGTTTCAAGAAATACCGCGACCAAAAGAAACTTGAAATCTCGAGCTACCGAATTTATCAAGCTGTCCTTGAACGTGGAAAGAAATCAATCGGGGAGATTCAAAAATACTGCGGACGATTTGGAGATTTGGTATAACAAACACCTTCCAAATGGAGGTATTTGTAATGGCGGGTCGAAGGAATTGCTCACGTCGTCGTTTCACTCCTCCTTGAAAAACCTTCGGGTTTTTCAATACTTTTCCTCGACAAGTAAAACCTCCCGGTTTTACCATTCTCCTGGTTCGAATCCCTTCTTCAAATCAGCATAATGAAAACCTCCCTAGTGGGAGGTTTTCATTATGGCGGGTCAGAAGGGATTCGAACCCTCGATCTTCTCCGTGACAGGGAGACGTGTTAACCGGGCTACACCACTGACCCATCTTTGATTGTTCTGCGCTTCGACTCGATCGAGGAACCTCGATACGACTCGCGGTCGAGCTGAGCTCGACATCGCCTCGTCGGACTCGCGGCTCAGTCCAACGCAGGTTGGACTTCGCTCCGCTCCGTCTCTCCGTGACAGGGAGACGTGTTAACCGGGCTACACCACTGACCCATCTTTGATTGTTTTTCGCTCGGCGGCCATCCTTAAGATCGCCGATTGAATTGACAGTAAAATAAGCTTACGACAGGATGGAATAAGTCTCGCGCGGGCCGATCGTATCAGATGCCGGCCCGGCTGACAAGCCTCATCAGACGTGATTTCTTTTTCATGCGCTATGTTCGCCTTGATTCGGCATGCCGGCTATCATTTTAACAGTGGATCTCTTACTGAGACGGGCTCACAAAAGGCCATCCTTTTAGCTGAACGCTTAAAGACGGACGATGTTCGCTGGAAAGACATTCTTAGCGCTCCGTCTGCGCGAACGCGCGAAACCGCTCTCCTGGTTTCAAAAACGCTCACGATTCCATACCGAATCGACACGAGACTCGAGCCGGGTCAAAATCTCGTTAGTTTTTTTCCGCCAAATAATCTCGAAGAAACCATCTTTGTTTCACACCTGCCCGTGATAACAAAAATTCTTCGCGTCTGGAGTCGCTTTCTTAAAATCCCAGAGCCGCCGCTTGTCGAAGTCGCTAACGGCTATATTGTCGATCCGGACCAAAAAACCATTCAGCCGATTTACGAAACTGGCGCATAAGCCGGTACGGTACGCATTTCAATAAGATTAATATATCCTGAGGTGCCAAGCGGCTCGCCCGCGACAACGATTATCTCATCTCCCGGATGAATCAAATTTTTCCCGGCAAGCTGTTCAAACGCCGCTCTCACCACGTCATCCACATGTGCGCACGTCTGTGGAACCAAAA